>DYTG01000183.1 GCA_020726085.1 Sulfurovum sp. | reverse complement strand
TATTTAGAGTTTGATATGGTGATGATAAACAAATACCTAAAACCCATGTTTGGTGTTGCATTACCAAACAAAGCGATAGAGATGAGTGCGATGATATATTTAAAATTAACCAAAGGAGAATATAAATGAGTGACAATAAACCAATTTTTCAACCCAACCGTGAATTTGCCAAAGAGGCACGCGTGAAAAATATGTGTGAGTACTATGCGCTTCAAAACGAAGCAATGGAGGATTATGAAGGATTTTGGAGTCGATACGCCAAAGAGAAGCTTGATTGGATAGAGCCTTTTACGACTACTTTGGACGAGTCCAACGCCCCTTTTTATCGATGGTTTGATGGTGGTAAGCTTAATGTTTCCGTCCAATGTATCGATAGACATTTGGCCTCTCGTAAAAACAAAGCGGCTATTATTTTTGAAGGCGATAGGGGCGATAAGCAAATCATTACCTATCTTGAACTCTACTATCAAGTCAATAAATTCGCCAATCTGCTCAAAGAGAATTTTGGCGTACAAAAAGGCGATAGGGTCGTTATCTATATGCCTATGATTCCTCAAGCAGCCTATGCCATGCTTGCGTGTGCTAGAATTGGTGCAATCCACTCGATTGTATTTGGTGGATTTAGTGCCGAAGCACTCAAAGATAGAATAGAAGATGCCAAAGCCAAAGTGGTCATTACCGCCGACGGAGCTTATCGAAAAGCCAAACCCTATATGCTCAAAGATGTGGTAGACAAAGCCCTTGAAAGCGGTAGCACCGTCGTTGAAAAAGTCCTCGTAGTTGAACGCAACAATGAAGATATTACATGGGTAGCAGGACGAGACTACTCCTACAATGAGCTTATCAAAGACAAATCCCCCATTTGCCAACCCGAACCTATGGATAGTGAAGACCCACTATTTTTACTCTATACTTCTGGTTCTACAGGCAAACCCAAAGGGGTTCAACACAACAGTGCAGGATATATTCTCTGGGCTCAAATGACGATGGAGTGGGTATTTGATGTCAAAGAGAACGATACCTATTGGTGTACGGCCGATATTGGTTGGATTACGGGGCATACTTATATCGTTTATGGTCCCCTTGCTATGGGTGCTACGACGATTATGTTTGAGGGCGTTATTACCTTCCCCGATGCTGGACGACCGTGGAAAATAGTAGAAGAGTACCAAGTCAATCAGTTCTACACCGCCCCAACGGCTATTAGAGTACTGCATAAATCAGGTGAAAACGAGCCTAAAAAATACGATATTAGCTCACTCAAAGTTTTGGGAACAGTAGGCGAACCCATCGACCCACCTGCGTGGAAATGGTACTATGAAGAGGTGGGTGGAAGCAGATGCGCTATTGTCGATACCTATTGGCAAACCGAAACAGGCGGACACGTTGTCTCTCCATTACCTGGTGCTACACCTATCAAACCCGCTTGTGCGACGATGCCACTTCCTGGAATTATCGCTGAGATTTTGGATGAAAATGGGCAAAAAGTACCCACAGGTGAGAAGGGGCTTATGTGTATCACTCGTCCATGGCCTTCTATGATTCGAGGGGTTTGGGGCGATGATGAGCGATTTAAAAAATCCTACTTTGGCGATGTCAAAAAAGAGGGACAACCCGTTTACTTCACGGGCGATGGGGCTATCTATGATGAGGATGGATACATTACCATTACAGGAAGAACCGATGACGTTATCAATGTAAGCGGACACCGAATGGGAACAGCTGAAGTTGAAGCAGCTATCAAAAAACATCCCAAAGTAGCCGAAGTAGCCGTAGTGGGCAAACCTCACGAAATAAAAGGTGAAGGAATTTTTGCCTATATCGTGATGAAAGGTGAAGATAACTTTGCACAAGAGGTAGAGTTAATCAAAGAGATTAATACTATCATCAAAGAGGAGATTGGTAATATCGCTTTGTGCGATGATATTGTCTTTGTCTCTGGATTGCCCAAAACACGAAGTGGCAAAATCATGCGTCGCATCCTAAGAGCCATTGCCAAAAATGAACCTATCACCCAAGATACATCGACACTCGAAGACCCCAGTGTAGTAGAGAAGATAGAATCAATTGTCAAATCCTGCATGATTTAAATCAACCACCCCTCTCCACTCTCATTGAGATGATGGGGGGACAATTTTATTCTCTCATCTAATGTTACGCACTTTGCCCAACATTTTATCTTTGAGCCAGTCATTACGAGGCAC
>DYTG01000182.1 GCA_020726085.1 Sulfurovum sp. | reverse complement strand
TTGCACTCTTTTTGCCTCTATGGCTTCATGCCCAAATTGAAGATTCTATTGTCAAAATCTATACGGTATATAAATCTCCCAACTACGATACTCCATGGAACACCTCTATCAATAGAGCCAACGGTAGCGGAACGATTATCGCCAATAAACGTATCCTTACCAACGCTCATGTAGTCGCCAATACCACCTTTTTGGAGGTTCAACGAAACGGCGAACCCAACAAATACAAAGCCCGTGTAGAGTTTATTTCGCATCAAGCCGATCTTGCTTTGCTCACAGTCGAAGATGAGCATTTTTTTGATGGTGCGAAGCCTCTTGATTTGGGTGAATTGCCCAAAACACAAGATGAGGTAGTGGTTTACGGTTTTCCTATGGGTGGCACGACCCTAAGCATTACCAAAGGGGTGGTTTCACGCGTGGAACATATCCAATACGCTCACTCCAACGAACTTTTTTTGGGCATTCAAGTCGATGCTGCTATCAATCCAGGCAACAGCGGAGGGCCTGCTATCATTGATAACAAAATTGCAGGAGTGGTAATGCAAGGGATTCAAAACGCTCAAAATTTGGGCTATTTGATTCCCACAGAGATTATTAAGCACTTTTTTGAAGATATAAAAGATGGCAAATACGATGGGTTTGCCGATTTGGGACTTACGACGATGACTATGGAAAATGAGTCAATGAGGGAGTACTACAAAATGGACGCCAACACTTCGGGTATTTTAGTCTCCGATATTGCACAGGTCTCCGATGCCTACAACAAACTTAAAATCAACGATATTATCACCGCAATTGATGGACACAATATCCAAAACGACTCCAAAGTGGAGTTTCGTAAACATGAATTTACCTACTACCCCTACTATATGGACAAAAAACAGATCGGTCAAAGCGTTAGACTTGATATTGTCCGAGAGGGTAAAAAGATGCAAGTCGATGTAGTGGTCAATAAACGTACAGGCGATACATTGGTCGTCGATACCATCAAATACGATACGTTGCCAAAGTACTATATTTTGGGTGGTTATGTCTTTACTCCTTTGACTCGCAATTTGTTGCACAACAAAAAAGGCTATCTTTTGCGACTACGACAAACCGCAGAGGAGTGGGCCTCCAACAAGAAAAAAGAGGCAGTGTTGCTACTTAGCGTACTAGCTCACGATATTAATCGAGGCGACTACAACTATTCGCTTTGGATGATTGACAAGATGAACGGCAAAGAGTTTGTAGATTTTAATGAATTTGTAGAGCTTATCAAAGACTCCAAAGAGAAATACATCGTCTTGGAGGGCGAAAAAGGCTCGAAAGTGATTATTGATAGAGAAAAAGCCCTAGCAACCCAACACGATATTTTGGAACGTTACAGTATCAAAGATAATGAGAGACTTTAAAGTCTCTTTTGGAATTTGCTTTTTGTATTTTTGTATTGGATTATCTTCTCTAGTAGCGTTTCAATCTTCTCAAAAGCATCCATCGCAAGAACAATTCCCTCAATCACATCCTCTTCGCTATTGGGATATTCATGCGTGAGTTTGTTTCTCAAGGCTCTATACTCCATCCAACTGTAAGCATCTTCTATGATTTCAAACTTTTCCAACTTATCAAGTACATCTACTAGCGACATATTGTCTTTGTATTCGCCAATTTCACTAAGAAATACTTTGAACAACTTATCACCCATCATATCTTGAAGCTTTATAAAACGATAGATAAAGGTATCAACGGTTTTTATCTTCTCAAAATCTTCAAATATATCGCCATTGAGAGAAGTCCAATTTTTTATCTCTCCTAATGCACATTTGGCTCTACGCTTATGAAGCTCTACTTTTTCAATAATATCGTTTATCACAAAACTATCCCCTCTTGATGTATCGTTTGAAATATTGGCTGATGTTTTGTAGTAGGTGTTTTGAGTATCATATCCACTTTTCTTTCAATACCGCTCATTTTTATATCGGTCAATATTTTAATTTGTTGCTTTAAGCTTATTTGCTGATTTGTTTCGACGCATATATCTATATCTCCACCTTTCTTGGTATCGTCAACCCTGCTACCAAATAGAATAATATGTGCATCATCAATATGTTTGAGTATATTGGATTTTATAATAGCTATCTCATTGGGTTTTAGTCTCATACTACTCTCCTATTTGAGTTGAATTATATCATATCATATCTAACGTGCGATACCCAACAAACCCTAATGAACTCTTTTT
>DYTG01000047.1:6523-12224 GCA_020726085.1 Sulfurovum sp. | reverse complement strand
GGATTATAGCACAAAAAAGATAAGTTCGGCTAAAACCGAACCTACAAACTATAAGATTTTATTATCTTAGCAAAGCTCCGTGGCTCTCGTGGAGTTTGGCAAGTATTTGTTGCATCAACATCTCAATCTCACTATCTTGCAAGGTTTTTTCCATGGATTGGATAAAAAATCGTATCGTTACGCTTTTGTTACTTCCCAAAGCCTCGTCTTGGTAGATATCAATCACATAATAGTCTTGAAGTATCGAAATATCAAGTTGTGCGATACTATCCATTAGGGGTTTGAGCGAAATTTTTTCATCGACAACGACACTAAGGTCTTTGTAGGTGCCTTGGTAGTTGGAGATTTTGCGTGCATTGATGTGTTTGGGCACAATAGCATCAAAGTCAATTTGAGCTATAAAGGTATCGTAGAGGTCAAAATCCTCTTGGCTGCTGGGGTGAAGTCTGCTTAAATACCCAGCCACCTTGCCTTCTATCATGATATCGGCACTTTGGTAGGGATGGATAAGTCCGTTTTGCGTTGTTGTGGGTACGAGTTCAAATCGACCTATCGCATTGGCAAGTTTATCCACAAACGATGCAAAATCAATAGGAGTGGGTTTGGCAATATTGATAATGCTCTCTTTGGCAATTGCACCGCTAAAGATGAAGCTAATCACCTCTTTTTCCTTTCGATTCTCATCAAATATCGCACCAATTTCAAAGAGTGCTAATGATTTTTTGTTGTAATTGATATTTTTTTGTACAATTTCAAGCAAATTTATCATCATTGTGGTTCTAAGGGTATCAAGCGTATCGATGATGGGATTAAGAAGTCTCAACTCCTCTTTGATAGTGACAAAACCGTATTGTGCCAACTTGGTAGCGTCGCTAAAGGCGTAGGTAAGGACTTCACTAAAAGTCGCTCCTACGCAACGATTGCGAATAATCTTTTTAGCTTGATGGCGTTTGGTTGCGTCATTCAAACAAAATGCTTCAGTGAAATTAAGGGGCTTGGAAGGGATATTGTCAATCCCCACGATACGCACTATCTCTTCGGTAATGTCGTAAATATTGGTAACTTCTTGCTTGAAAAAGGGAACAGTACAGATGAAACCATCGCCTTTTCGCTCATCAATGGTAAATTCCAATGCTTTTAAGATACGCATAATCTCTTTTTTGGGTATCTCCATCCCGATAATATCGCAAATTTCACGGCTACTCATCTCCAAAGTAATAGGCTTTTGTTTGGAACGAATATCCAATGTACCATTGACAAAGCGTACAGAAGTGTTGTCTTCTAGGAGTTTAATAATATAATTAATCCCCAACGCAAGTTCGGGTTCGCTTCCTCGTGAAGTGTTGTAGTATAGATTATCGGTCGCAATATCACTGCCCGATACAGCGTCCACCAAAAACTTAGGATGAATATAACTCGCCTCAATCACCACTTTGATAGTCTCATCATCGGCTATACTATCAGGAGTTTGATTGACCCCTAGCACTGAAACTACTCTATCGTTTGCCAAAACCTCTACGATACCTTTTTGGCGTGAGGAGTGCTTTATGGCTACCGTATTTTTGGCATCCTTGAAGACTTCGGCTTTGTATCCTTTTAAAATGACTCCCGTTGAGTGTGTGGTGTATTGAAGCAGACTATCAAGTTTGCCTCGTGGTTCAATCCCCGCAAAAGCCAAACGTATTTGAATCAAGAGATTATTATGTACATCCTTACACGTCGCCAAAGTATAGCTCAAATCGGCATCCAAATAATCTTTCATATCCACCGTAGCAACATCGTCGATACGCAAATCTTTCTCGACGGCGTGGGGTTTAAAATCAAAACCCATCAATTTACGCTTGAGGGCTACACTCAAATCTCTTGCCACACCTCGGATACTGAGTGCATCGCCACGGTTGGCAGTAAGTTCGAGCTCAATAATCGTATCACTAATAGCCGTATAATCATTAAGAGGCTTTCCTGCTACCAGTTTGCCAATAGAATCATCAAGTATCAAAATTCCCTCATTAAGCTCTGGCAATCCCAATTCACTTGCCGAACAGACCATACCAAAGCTCTCAACCTCACGCAACACAGCGGGTTTGATTTCAAAATCATCGCCCATTTTTGTCCCAATAGTCGCTACCGCTACAAATTTGGCATTGACCACATTGGCCGCTCCACACACAATCTGTACGGGTTGCTTGGTTCCAATATCAATGATACAGACGTTGAGTTTATCGGCATTGGGGTGTTTGCTACACGATTGAATCTCGCCTACGACTACACCCTTAGGCACAAGGTAGCGACGCATACTATCGACTTCCAAACCAATAGCGTTGAGCGTTTTGTAAATATCCTCATCGCTTATTCTATCCAAATCAACAAATTCACTTATCCAACTTCTTGTAATAATCATCTAAACTGCTCCAACAAACGCATATCCCCTTCATACAAAGAGCGTAAATCTGGGATTTGGTGCAATAGCATCGCAAAGCGTTCAATCCCCAAACCAAAAGCGTAACCGCTCACATCTTTATAGCCAACCGCCTCAAAGACATTGGGATCAACAATACCACATCCCAAAACCTCAAGCCAACCCGTATGCGAACAGACTCTACACCCCTCTCCTTTGCAAAAGATACATGAGATATCGACTTCAGCACTAGGTTCGGTAAAGGGAAAAAAGCTAGGACGAAAACGCACATCAACATCGCCAAACATATACTTCAAAAAATCGGTAAGAATCGATTTGAGATTGGCAAAGCTTACCACTCCTTTTTGATCCACTACTAATCCTTCGATTTGGTTAAACATGGGCGTATGGGTGATGTCATAATCTCGCCGAAAGACACAACCAGGAGCAATCATACGAATAGGAGGCTGTTGTTTTTTCATCGTGTGGATTTGTACGGGTGAAGTGTGGGTACGTAGCAACTTTCCATCGGCAAAAAAGAAGGTATCTTGCATATCACGAGCGGGGTGATTTTTGGGTAGATTGAGGGCTTCAAAGTTGTGAAAATCATCCTCGACCATAGGACCCACCTCCACGGAGAAGTTAAGCGCTACAAAATAGTCAATAATCTTATCCATGGTTTCAACAAGCGGATGAAGTGAGCCTTTGTTGGAGATGTTGGAGTAGAGCGAAACGTCAATTTTTTGCGACTCTAGCATCTGTTCTATCTCAAGCTTTTTGATTGTGGCGTAGTGCGTATCAAAGAGGACTTGGAGTTGTTCTTTGAGCGTATTGAGATTTTGTGCAAAATCTTTTTTCTCTGCAGGTGGGACATCTTTGAGCTTTGCAAACTCTTGGGTTAATATCCCCTTTTTGCCAAAAACTTCTACCCGTACCTTTTCAAGGGCTTCAAGGCTAGAAGCATCTATAATCTTCTCTTCTAAAGCTTTCAAAATAACCTCATTGTTTTGATTTTTTCAATTTGTAGTAGATTTTATCCAAAAAGTACTAAGAGAGAGGTTTGAAGATACTGATTAAATCTATCGGCAAGGGGGCTACCCTTACGCTTAATCAAGAAACAATACGGTAATATTTTGCGTCGTATCGCACTCAATATATTTGCTTGTTGTCCATTCAGGACTACCTAACAAGCCCGTTGCTTTGATATCCACCGTCGTACCGCAGGTGTATATTGTGATACGTTTTGAAGATTTAGAGCTTATTGAATAATCAATTCCCTCTATCAAATCGCTTCCCCAATCGCTACTGCCACTCTCTTTGACATAGAGTTGATAGATACCATCCTTATCAAGCAAAAAATTGGTTGCGTTATAGACAGAAAGGGTTGCGACTTTTGCAGCTTTGATGGTTGTTTTGGTTTCGCATGGCAAATGGATTGCACTATTGACAAACTCCATGCGATTTTCGATAAGATCTCCTGTGGTTTGATACTCTAGGGCTTTGATATCGTAGTAGTTATCACACGTCTCTACACCTATAAGCTCACTGTATTCATTGGAATTAATATTGTCAAAATAGGTCAAATAATCATCACCCCAAAGGTTACTGGAACTCTTTTTGATATAGAGTTGTGAGAGGGTATAGTCGGTGTTGTTGTAAAGCTCTACGATACCAAAATGCGAAACAATCTCTTCGCCTGAATGGTTGATAGCTTGTGCGACATAATCAATATACATTTTATCTTGCACTATTTGGGCATTGGCATCTTCATCATCAAAGGCAAAGAGGGTGTTGTAGTTTGTGGTATAGACGACTTTATCGGCATAATTAGTTTGCGTTAAGCTTGTTATATCTTGTGTGTAACGTGCATCTTCGCCAAACTCAGGCGTAAAAATGACACGGTAGTCGTTAAATACATCCAATCCCAACTGACTACCGATATAGGATTTCCCATCCCCATCCACATAGCTCTCCACCAAACTCCACTTCTCATCGCTGTAACCTAGCAGATGCACCTCAATAGCGTCGTATTTATTGGCAAGAAGTTCTCTATCATTGAGTCTAGCCATTGCCAAACTTCCACTAGCTGCATTGACTCCCGCATTTTGAGAAACGCCACGATAGATTCCTCCTGCAATGGCAGCGTATTGCTCAATCCCGCCTAGTTTGATTTGATCTTGAATATTTAAGATTTGATCAAGAGTTTTATTGCCTGTATTGTGGGTGGGTGGAGCATTATGCACATCGCCCTTGCTTGAAATGGCATTGATAAGCCCATCGAGTGTCGTAGCATCGTAGATAGAGGCGATAGTATCGATAAGCGAATCCCACCAACTTATTGCAGAAGTGTAGTAGGTGTAGAGTTCGGCTACCAAAACCGCCAAATCTTTTGCTCCTTGGTGAGGGGTATTGAGGGTGATAAGTTTGGTTATTTTTTGCGTTTTTTCGTTTTGGATATAGGCTCTTGCGGCTAATCCACCCGTGTAGTGTCCTATCAAAACATACTCACCAATTCCCGTAACTTTCGCAATATCATCCATAGCCGCCTTGAGTTGAACCCCTTGAGCATCAAAGCTTAGCTGGTCGTTGTTGGTGAAATTGATGACAAAAACACGATTGTTGCCAAAGTTGTAGTTTTTTTCGATAGCGTCGTTGGTAAATTTGCTATTCCCATGCTTTCTCCAATCAATCGACACCACATCAAATTGCCCCTTATCGAGTCCAAAGATACGATCTTTGGCGTAGAGAAAATAGCTATCACTTCTAAAAGGGCTAGTGTATTGCACATTGGTAAGCTGTGAACAAGGCATTTGGTAATCCAAAACATTTACATTCCAACACTTCGCATTGGGGTCGATAGCAATCTCCATGCCAATCTCCACATAGCTACCATTACTATCCCCCATCTCTTTGGAGAGTGCGGTTGTCATCAGACTCCAATCATTCAAACTCTCATTAAGCCCTTGTATTAAAACAATCGCTTTGCCCTCTTTGGTAGGTTGCGTAGCTAGAGTATTGGTGTAGAGATAGGGACTTGTAGAGCCTTGGTTATCAATGGCTTGAATGCGAAACTCATAGCTGCTGTTGGGTTTAAGGTCTTGAATGGTCACGTTTGGTTCATAGACTCTTTGAGACTCACTCCACTGCGATGTTCCTGCTATTTTGTAAGATACATCGTAGCTTTGGATTGAACCGTCACTATCGATTGAAGGCTCCCAGCTTAGCAACGTCTCATAGAGTGAAGCGTAAGCCCGTGGAGTCGTTGGGGGTTTGGGTTGTTCATTGATAAGGGTTTGGTCGTTT
>DYTG01000047.1:0-6423 GCA_020726085.1 Sulfurovum sp. | reverse complement strand
AGCCCGTGGAGTCGTTGGGGGTTTGGGTTGTTCATTGATAAGGGTTTGGTCGTTTTTATCGGTTTGGTCGTTTGAACCACTGGGAGTTTGAATATTTGTCGTTGGCAAAGCACCATTATCGCTCCCGCCACCACCGCAACTTATCAACACAAAACCACACACTGCAATACTTAGATGCTTTAGATTCATACCATCATCTCCATTTAAAATTTTGTTACGATTGTACTTTTATGTTGCTACCAATAAGATAAATTTTTGGTGCAAATTGCGTCGCTGTTGGTGAAAAGCTACACAAGCAACACTACAAATAGAGTAATTTTTAAAATATCTAACATTTATCAAAAAGCAAAAGATTATTTCGTATAGGATAAAATAGGTGAGTAAAATAGAGCCAAACCCCCAAAAAAGGAGTCTGGGAAGATAGGCAAAAAGTGTTCGACTATCTTTTTGAAAATTGTGGAGAGCGTCTGGCTTTTCTTTTTCCTGGCTTCTTTCTTTCAACCACTCTTGAATCTCGTGTCAAAAGTCCCATAGGTTTAAGAATCGCTCTAAAGCCCTCTTCGTAGCGTACCAATGCACGTGTAATTCCGTGCTTTAAAGCATCGGCTTGAGCGGAGTATCCACCACCTAGTGTAGTAGCTGTGATGTTTACGGCATCAAGTTGTTTGGTAGCATTAAGCGGTAGTCTTACTTTCATTTTGAGCGTCTCATGACCACCCAACCACTCATCAATGCTTTTGCCATTGATTACCATCTCGCCACTACCAGGTGTAAGCCATACTTTAGCAATAGCTGTTTTTCTTTTGCCTGTTGCATAAATTTTTGCCATTAATTGCTTCCTTTGTTAAATTGTGCTGTGTGGGGGTGTTCGCTACCTGCATAAACTTTAAGTTTTTTAAGCATTGCTTTGCCCAAATTGGTTTTTGGGAGCATCCCTCTTGCGGCTAATTTAAAGAGCTTTTCGGTATGATTTTCAAGCATATCGCCAAGCTTTTTGCTTTTGGTACTACCAAAATAACCACTGTAAGTAAAGTACTCTTTATCATTGAGTTTATTACCTGTAAATTTTGCTTTTTCAGCGTTGATAATTACCACATAATCACCGCAATCAACATTGGGTGTAAACGATGGCTTGTGTTTCCCTCTTAAATATGTAGCCGTCTGAGTGAGGATACGACCAAAAGTTTGACCTTCAGCGTCGATTAAAATCCAATCTCTTTGTACTTCATGAGGCTTAACCACTTTTGTCATTTTCATGAATTGTCCTTCAAATTTGTATCAATTATTGTTTATCGATAATCGTGAAGCGAACTATAGCTTTTTATTTATTAAAAACAACTTAAATTAAGACAAATTTAAATTTTTATAGAGAAAAATTCTTTCACAAGAAAATACTAATTTTATTTTTTATAGTCTTTTAAGGTTTTAGATACTATAATTTTGTCACTTTCTTAAATTCTTACTTTTGGAGTTTCTTCTATGAGATCACAATCTATTGCATTTGTCCTTTTTTTAGTTGCTTTGGCCCTCAACGGTTGCGGTGAAGCTTACAAATATCCAAACTACGCCATCATTAAACCATCCGTCTCTTATCAACCCAAGCGAGACAATATTCAAAAACAACTCAATCAACACATCAACAAACCCTATGTTTGGGCAGAAGAGGGTCCTCATGCTTTTGATTGTTCAGGACTAACCTACAATGTTTATGGAAAAATGGGCGTAAATCTTCCACGAGTAGCGCGTGACCAAGCCAAAGTAGGTAAAACGGTCGAACCTGCTGAGTTGGCTTACGGTGATTTGATCTTTTTTGGTTCCAAAAACAAACGCAACAGATATATCAGCCACGTGGGCATCTATATTGGCAATGGGTGGTTTGCACATGCGAGTAGCGGTGCTAGAAAAGTTATCTACACCGATTTAAAAACCTCCGAGACCTATCAACAACGCATGAAGCTTTGCAAACGCTACCTTAGTACCGACGAAAAGAAACTCTTTTTAAATCAAGAGGGATATGTTCCAAAATACACCACTACCAATTCGGCTACTCCATGGCAACCCCATATGCAAGTACCCACAAAAATTCCTAGCTAAAGAACTCTCTCCTTATCTAAAAATGCTATAATTAGCCCATTTTATTATGGAGCAAACTATGGGCATTGAGTTAGTTCTTATTGGTATTACTATAGGGGCCATCTCTGGCTTTTTTGGCGTAGGTGGCGGGATGATACTTGTGCCTTTGCTCGTTACTATCGGTTTTGATATTAAAACTGCTATTGGCATCTCTATTATTCAGATGGTTTTTAGCTCTATCTATGGCTCTTATCTCAATTTTAAAAAAGGCTCACTCAATCTAGCTGATGGTCTCTATGTGGGGATTGGAGGCTTTGTTGGCGGTTTTATTGGTGGGTACATTACTCAGTATGTCCCTAGTGGCTGGTTGGAGTATTTTTTTGTAGGATTGATGCTGTTTGCCCTCTACAAACTCTTCAAATCGACCAAAATTTCCGACGATGCACCCATTAAAACGTTGCATTGGTTTGCACTTTTTATTATAGGTATGACAATTAGTTCGTTTACGATTAGTTTAGGAGTGGGTGGTTCTATCTTGCTTACACCCATACTTGCGGGTATCTTGCACTATCCTATTAAAAAAGCGGTGAGTGCGGGTCTCTTTTTTGTGGTTTTCTCCTCGGTTGCGGGACTTATTGGGCGATTGATTGTGAGTCATTTGGATATTACAAACGGACTTCAAGTGGGTGTTGCCTCGCTTATGGGTGTTTTTGTGGGTATTTGGCTCAAAGATCATGTCACCAGTCGCAATCATAAATTTTTAATTATTGGACTCTATACCCTTTCGCTTCTTTTGATGGTCAAAAAAATATGGCTCTAACGATCAAGCGAGGCGTTACATTGATACTTCTTGCCTCCCTATCGTTTGCCTTTATGGGCGGTTTTGTGAAATTACTCACTCTCTCCTTGCCATCTATTGAGATTACCTTTTTTAGAAACAGTGTTGGAGTCATGCTTAGTGACTCTTTTCCTGATAATTGGACGCTACTTGGAATAGTATTGGTGATTTTTTCGGGTATTTTGTAGGTAAATCCAATAAAATCTTAATCCAAACTAAAACATCCCATAATCATGTGAAAAACTCCTCAATGCCTAAATGATAATAGTATGTCTCTACTCTCCAATATTGCAGTATGATATCTTTGAAATCTTTTGGTAAAAAGTATACTATAAGCAAATTTATACTAAAATATTCAATTAGGAAGAACAAGATATAAAATGCACGAACTAACGCATCCATATTTTGTTACTTGTACGGTGCTTCCTTGATTACCGATATTTAGAAGAAAAAGGTTTGGTGGAAACGGAGAGGTTTTGGTAGGTTGTTTTAGCTGTTGTATGTATTCTACTTCGGGAGAGGTGGAACGAGAAAAAATACTAATATGTCTTAAAACTATATAAATATTTAATTTTAGTTAAGGTTCTTAAAATAAAATTCTTTCATAAGTAATGGTTATTTCCAAAATAATTTTACTTAATATTATTCTTTAAAGGAGTTGTATGCATATAGAAGTTTCAAGAAGAAGATTTCTTCAAGGTAGTGTTGCTCTTTGTGTTGTAGGGGGGAGTGCTACTAGCAATCTTTTTTCTAATGAAGAAGAAAAAGATGAAATCAAGCTTACTACAAAAACAGGAACAGGCAAAGCACTTTTAGTGCCAACTTTATGCGAAATGTGTGTCAATAAATGTGCGGCACTTGCTAGAGTTGAAAATGGTGTTGTTACAAAGCTAGATCCAAATCCTTATTTTCCAAAATCAAGGAATATGCTTTGTGCAAGGGGAAATGCTGGAATACAGGCATTGTATGATCCAGATAGATTAAAATATCCTATGATAAGAATTGGTGAAAAAGGTGAAGGAAAATTCAAAAAAGTAACTTGGGGCGAGGCTTTTAATTATATAGAAGAGAAAATCACAAAAATCTTAGATGAAGAGGAGGATAATCGTTCAAGCTTCTTATTTTGTGCAGGGGAAGGGACGGCTGAACATACATTTAAACAATTTTATGAAGCATTTGGTTCTTCAAATTGGTTAAATCATGCCTCTATTTGTCTTCAAACTGTAGCTTCTGGTTATGGTGTTACAATTGGAGCTTATCCTCAAAGTGACCTCGAAAATGCAAAATATATCATTATGGCTGGAGCCAATCGTGCTGAAGCTATTGTGACTCCCGATACCATGGATGGATTTAAAAATGTAAAAGCTCATAAAAATAGTGCGAAACTTATTTGTATAGACCCTCGATTTACAAATACTGCTGCAAAATCAGATAAATGGTTGCCAATCAAACCAGGAACTGATTTAGCATTTGTCCTTGCTTTAACTTATGTAACTCTTACTGAGGAGCTTTATAATAAAGAGTATGTAGCAAATAATTTTAACTTTTTCGCAGAATATCAACAAATGATTATTGATAATAAATATACTCCTGAGTGGGCAGAAAAAATCACTGGAATAAAAGCAGGAGATATTTATGAGATAGCTAGAGAGTTTATGGCAAATGCTCCTAAAGCAGTTTATTATCCAGGAAGACGAAGTACTTTTTCCAAAAATGATTTTCAACTCAGACGGGCTATGGCTATATTTCAAGGATTAGGTGGTGGTATTGACTGTGAAGGTGGACTCATTTTTGGTAAAACACTCAAAATTGAAGGGCATGAAGGACTACTTCCAATGTATGAAAATGCAGAATCAAGAGCTGTAATTAAAAAAGCAAAACCAAAAAAAGGTGAGGCTGGATACGATGATTGTGCTATTGTAAGTGATGGTGGTTCTTGGCTTAGTTGGAGAAATCATTTTCTAGAAGATAAACATCCTTACAAAGTTCGAGGTATGTTTTGCTATAAACACAATCCTATGATGAATATGCCCAACTCGAAAAAAACGGCTCAAATGCTTAAAAGAATGGAGCTTGTTGTTTGTATCGATACTATGCCAAGTGATACAGTGATGTATGCTGATGTTGTACTCCCTGAATGCACTTATTTAGAAAGAACTGATCCAGTCAAAACTTTCGGTGGAGCAGAACCATCGATTGCTCAAAGAAATAAAGCAATCAATCCAATGTTTGATAGTAAACCAGTTATCGAGATACTCAAAGGTTTGACCGAAAAAATATCAAAACCACTCTTTGAAATAACAAAAAAATACGATACTGAAGTGCAAGATGCTATCAAAGAGAGTAGCGAAGCAGAGGTATATGAAGAGTTTGATTTGACTTTACCTTTTAAACATACCCAAAAAGAACTCAATGAGCATGCAGTTTCAGAGTATCCTGGTGCAAAAGAGATGCTTGAAAAACATGGTGTTTTTTATCCTGATATGGAAAAATATTTCAAACAACTTTCAGCAAATGAATTTGAGTATTATCCAAAAAAACAAAGATCATATACAGTTAATGAAGGGCGACCAATCACACCATCGAATAAAGTTGAATGCATGATTGGATCACTCGAAAAAAGTGGAATTGATGCTATGCCTATTTGGAGAGATGAGTACAATTATACGATACCGCAAGGCTCATACCGACTGCTTACTGGTCGCCATGCACAATTTACCCAAACAGGTACAGCGAATAATGCGATGCTCAATGATTTAATGAACCAAAATTTTATTTGGATAAATAAACGAATTGCGGAAAAAGAAGGGATAGAGTTTGGTGACTTGATAGAAGTAAGTTCAAAGATTGGGTCAACACAACTCAAAGCATATCCAACAGAAAAAATAGCACCAGACCAAGTATTTTTTGTTCATGGATTTGGACAAGAGAGTTCAGCTCTTACTTGGGCGAATAAAAATGGTGGAAATGATAATGCAATAATTGAAGACATTATGGAACCAGTTTACGGTTCTGCTTCTATGCATGAAACAAATGTAAAAATTAGGAAGGTATAACTATGGCACGATATGGAATGGCACTAGATTATAAAAATTGTATCAATTGTAAGGCTTGTGAAGTAGCCTGTAAAGAGGAAAATGGCATTTTGCTTGGAGCAGATAAGCATAGAATTTGGGTTGGTGTTCCTGAAATCAAAGGGAATTATCCTTTTTTAGATATTACCTCAAATGTTTTTCAGCCAAGTCAATGTCAACACTGCGATGAAGCTCCCTGTCAAGAAGTATGCCCTACAAATGCAACATATTATGATGAAAATGGAGTAGTATGTGTGGATTCTGAAAAGTGTATATTATGTAGTTATTGTATGAATGCATGTCCGTACGATGCAAGATATGTTGATGACAGAACTATGACAGTTGACAAATGTACTTTTTGCACAGACACACGACTGGTAAGAGGGGAAACTACAACAGCTTGTCAAAATACTTGTCCGACTAAAGTTCGTATTTTTG
>DYTG01000181.1 GCA_020726085.1 Sulfurovum sp. | reverse complement strand
CAATCTTTTTTGGTCTAACTTCTCAAAGTGCGTAACATCCATTGAGGCAATTTCCTACTGTTTTTTCTTTTGTTTTAGCAACTTCTTGTTTTCGGGGTTATTGAGCAAGATGGAGAGAGAGTTTTGTATCCCCTCATCGTTTTCTTCTTCGATGATTGAAAAGGGTGAAGCTCCATTGATAGCTATTGGCATATCATCAACGATGATTTGTTTGATAGCCAAAAGAGGCATAGCAACGATGGCTCCAAAATTATCTTTTCCAAATCCAGCTTCAAAGATGAGATAATTATCCTCTATTTTGGCACTCTCATAGGTGTATCCCGCCAATGAAAAGAGAACGTTTTTGCCAAATTGTGCATAAACCTCATGAGGCAAATAGGGGTCAAAGTCTATATATTCCACTTCACAGACAATCGAAAAGTGTCTATGTTCATCAAAAAGCAGGGCGATGGTATCGGCAATATAGTTTTGGATTAGCTCTTTGTATTTGATATTTTTAAACAGTGTACTCTCCACGGGTTAGCTCCTAATGGTGTAATCTTTTATAACTTTAAATCCTACCATAGCATTCATTATAGCAAAGCCATGATAAGATGAAATTTCATCTATTTTAAGCTCTTTAGCTTGAATTTTGCGATTATCAAGAAGATATTGTCGCATAGTACCTGCCAAAAGTGGCTCCTTGGGTGTCCACCAAATCTTGCCATCAAAAAAAGCAATATTGGCGATGGTGGTATCTTTGAGTACTCCCTTGTGCACTACAATAATATCATCGCAGTGTGCGAATTGTGCTTTGAGCCTATCAAGAGTCTCACGATTGGCGTATTTATATGGGTAGCAAATATCGCTTTGGGCTACCCTAAAATCTTTTTGTTCTTTGGGGGTGTAGGGAATATACTCAATGGTTTCTATCTCTTGGGCGTAAGTGATACGGCATCGATAGAGCTGTTGTGCTTTTGGGGGAGCAATGTGAGTGTGCAAATCAATAGGCTCAAAACATCCAAAAAGCTCTCTTCGTGTGCGGTTGAGCCGTGCATTGTGATAGGCTAGATTGCCTATCGTGCCGTTTTGGATTTTGATAGTCTCAATGAGTTTGGGATACAAGGCTCATGCTACTAAAGCATTTGGCTTTTAAACATCTCGGTTGAGAGGTAGCGTTCGGCGGTATCGCACAAAATAGTCACAATGGTTTTGCCTTTGTTTTGAGGCTTTGAGGCGATATTAACGGCGGCTTGGAGATTGGCACCCGATGAGATACCCACTAGCAATCCCTCGCTTTTGGCAACATTTCGTGACATCTCATAAGCCTCTTCATTAGTGATACGCTCGATAGAGTCAAAGACTTTCACATCAAGCGTTTGGGGTATAAATCCCGCTCCAATGCCTTGAATTTTGTGTACACTAGCCATCTCACCCGAAAGCACTGCAGAGTCATTAGGCTCTACTGCCACGATTTTGATGCCCTTAATCTTGCTTTTTAGCACCTCTCCCACACCCGTAAGTGTACCCCCTGTGCCTACTCCCGCTACAAAAAAGTCAATCGCATCGCCCAAATCACGGTAGATTTCAAGTGCGGTAGTGGTACGATGAATGGCCGGGTTGTCTGGATTTTGAAACTGTTGAAGTACGATAGAGTTTTCGATACTTTGGTGGAGTTCGTTGGCTTTGTTGATAGAGCCTTGCATCCCCTCGCTAGCGGGTGTCAAAAAGAGTTTAGCTCCCAAATGGGTGAGGATATTGCGTCGCTCTTTGCTCATGGAATCGGGCATGGTGATGATGAGCTTTAGCCCTTTTGAGGCACACACGGCTGCAAGTCCTACCCCCGTGTTGCCACTGGTTGGCTCTATGATGGTTGTCTTTTGATTGATTTGACCTCGTGCAATGGCTTGATTGATCATATTAAGAGCAATGCGATCTTTTACCGATGAGGTGGGGTTCATAAATTCACATTTTCCATAGATAATAGCACCGTATTGCATCGATAGTGCATTTAATTTAATAAGAGGCGTATTGCCTACAAGATCTCCAATATTATTGGCTATCATAATAGTCTCCTTCTACTCTTGGTTCAAGAGTTTAAATTTCAAACTCTGAGAGTCTCTTGGCACAATTATATCACGTATTTCTAAAACTGATACAGCATACGGACACACTTTGCAAAACGCTTTGATTCTTAAATGTCTCTTCCCATTAATCTATTTAAATTTTGGGTTTGTCACATGATTATGGGGTCTTTTAGTTTG
>DYTG01000180.1 GCA_020726085.1 Sulfurovum sp. | reverse complement strand
ATACGTAACATCAACTTTTTTTGAGTAACTATCAAGTACTTAGAATAGTTTTATGCTACAATACCAAAAGAAAAATTTGCCAAGCAAGGAGTTTTGGATGCGGATACTTTTGAGTTTTTTTACGGTTTTACTATTGGTTGGATGCGGGACTCACAACCCAACACCCACAAACAATCCAACAACTGCAAAAAAGTTGAACTTAAATGATGTAAATCCTAGGAAGTCATTTGTTGCAAAAAATTTGAGATTTAAAAAATTTCAAAAAGGTTGTGCCTCGTTCTACTCCAATAAATTTCACTTTTGTCGCACAGCGTGCGGAGAGCGATACGACAAAAACAGATTGACAGCTGCACACAACAGTTTGCCATTTGGTACACTCGTCAAAGTCACCCATGAACGAAGCGGAAAAAGTGTAATTGTTCGTATCAACGACCGAATGGCTAGATACAGTAGACGTGCCATTGATCTATCCTATTGCGCTGCCAAAAATCTTAATATGGTTCATCTGGGTGTCTCAACTGTAAAACTTGAAGTGGTTACCAATTGAAATGATAGTGTACTTTCAAGCTATTTTAAATTTGCAAAAAAGATACAATTGATATAAAATTTTGTAATAGTTCATTTTAATTCAATCAAATTAATTAATATTTAATAGAGTTTGTTGTACAATACAGTGAAGATTATAATTACAAAAAGGAAAGATATGGCACGATTAATAGTCATGGGTGCAGGTGTATCGGGACATACGGCTGCTACGTTTGCAAAAAAATATTTAGGAAAATCGCATGAGGTTGTAGTAGTGGCTCCCAACAGTAACTGGAATTGGATACCTTCAAACATTTGGGTTGGCGTGGGCGAGATGACCAAAGAGGATGTAACCTTTCCTTTGGCGCCTGTTTATCAAAAAGCGGGTATTGATTTTAGACAAGCCAAAGCGGTATCAATTCACCCAGAAGGTAAAGAGAGTAGCGATAAGCCATATATCACTATCGAATACACGATTGAAGACAAAGCAGGTCAAAGCGAAGAGTTAGAGTACGATTATCTTATCAACGCTACAGGACCTAAGCTCAATTTTGGTGCTACAGCTGGATTGGGTGAGGGTTCAAATATCGGCGAGCATACCGTTTCGGTTTGTACGGCCGACCATGCCGTTCATGCCAATCAAGAGCTTCAAGCGTGTATTGAGAAGATGAAAAACGGAGAGCGACAAAAGTTCCTTATCGGTACAGGACACGGTATGTGTACGTGCCAAGGAGCGGCTTTTGAGTATATCTTCAACATCGAAAAGACTATCAACGATGCGGGTGTGCGAGATATGGCGGATTTGAAATGGATCTCCAATGAGTCCTTTTTGGGTGATTTTGGTATGGGTGGTATCCACTTTAGCATGGGTGGGTATGCCACATCAAGCAAAATTTTCTCCGAATCGCTCTACTCTGAGAGAGGACTTGATTGGATTATCGGGGCGCATGTAACCAAAGTCGAAAAGGGAAGAATTGAGTATGAACTACTCGATGGAAGCATGGCAGAGGAGACGTTTGATTTTGCGATGCTTATTCCTCCTTTTGCAGGTGTAGGACTCAAAGCCTATGCCAAAGATGGTGTAGAGATTACCGATAAACTCTTTGCTCCCAATGGATTTATGAAAGTTGATGCCAAATACGATGCAGGTTCGTACGAAAACTGGAAAGCCTCCGATTGGCCTCATACATTGCAAAACCCAACCTATGGCAATATTTTTGCAGTAGGTATCGCTTTTGCACCCCCACACCCTATCTCTAAACCCATGGTAACACCCAATGGAACGACTATCGTACCCACTGCTCCACGAACAGGAATGCCCAGTGCTATGATGGGCAAAGCCGTAGTGCAAAGTATCTGCGATATGATAAAAAAAGGTGCAACAGAGCCTACGCATACAGCTTGTATGGCTCAAATGGGTGCTGCGTGTGTCGCTTCGGCTGGTAAGGGTCTCTTTGCTGGAACTGCGGCGGCAATGACGGTCTATCCTATCGTGCCTGATTTTGAAAAATACCCTGGTGTGGGACGGGATATGAACGGCACAAGCGGAGAGTTGGGACTAGCAGCTCACTGGATTAAGCATATACTTCACCATCTATTTATTTGGAAAGCCAAACTTAAGCCAGGTTGGACGCTTATTCCTGAATAATCAGGAGTATTCTTGGAAAAATAGCGTGTGACATGGTCACACCTACAAATTGCAATTTAAAATAACAATATA
>DYTG01000046.1:6914-12340 GCA_020726085.1 Sulfurovum sp. | reverse complement strand
AAGAGATATGTTTTTAAACAATGATAGTTTAGGAAATTTTATACCTCAAAAGTAACGATATTATCATAAAAGAGAAGAAAAAGGGTTCAATGAGTATCGTTCATAATCAAGAAAATGATAAAATAACATGTGTAGTATTGAAAAAAGGTCTCTATTATACGAGCAATCTAAATCATTTTAAAAAGGAAAAAAGATGTACAAAAAATTAACACACTCGCTTCTATCGGTTATGGCTCTTGGTGCTATAGCTTATGCAGGAGGTGATTTTGAGGAAGTAAAACCTTTGGAGGTTGATGCTGTAGAGGCTTCTAAGTATGCGGTTGGTCTAAAAATAGGCACGTTGGGCGCGGGGCTTGATATTTCACGTTCTATTACAGAGAAACTCAATGTGCGTTTTAATATCAACGGAGCAACCTACAGCGATGCCCAATGTGAGAGTAACATAGAGTACGATTACGATTTGACATTGGCAACGGCTGGGCTTTTGCTGGACTATTTCCCTATGGATAACGGCTTTAGAATCAGTGCGGGAGCATACTACAACGGCAATGAGTTTGAACTTACCGCTCAACCACAAGGCGGAAGCTATAATATTAACGGTGTAACTTATGGCACAGCTCAAATTGGTTCACTTGCAGGTTTGATTGAGTTTGATGAGTTGGCTCCCTATATCGGTATAGGATGGGGTAATACTACCAAAACCAAAGGATGGGGCTTTTATGCCGATGCGGGGATAATGTATCAGGGAGAGGCGCAAGTAACTTTGACTCCAACGTGCGGAACAGCTGTAACCGCAGCTGCTTGTACAACAATCCAACACGACGTTGAGGTTGAGCGACTGGATTTGGTTAATGAATTGAGCGATTACAAAATCTATCCTGTTGTTTCTGTGGGCGTAACTTATACTTTCTAATTCTATACTCTTAGATAAGATGGTGGGTTTCACCCACCCTACAGCCTAAAAATTCCTACCAAATTTCTTATTGCCCTCTTCGTTTTGCATCAAACCATTGGACTACTTGTGGATAAGCCAAAGCGGCACACGCACTGTGATCATCGCCATTAAGCGTCATAAGCTCTACATTCGTAGCACCGTTGGCTACAAAATTATCGTAAGCCTCTTGTGAGAGTGCAAAGGGAATGACGGGGTCTTCATCGCAGTGATAGAGACGCATAGGAGTTGTGGGTTTCCAATCGTGCAGAGAGTTTTCTACCATCGCTTTTTTGAAACTATCTTGCGGATTATCAAAATAGTCCTTGATTTGCGTGAGTGTAAAGAACTCTTGCGTGTTGCTAGTGAGTTGCTTATAGATCTCCTCTCCCGTGAAACTACCGCTAAAGAGTGTAGGGATAGAGGGGGCATAGGTGGGTGTAATGAGTTGTTCTATCGTAATATCGTCGTAGTACCTAGCGTAGCTAAAAGCCACAAAGCCCATAAAAGGAGAATAGACCATGGTTGGGGTACTAAGTACTCCTTGCGCCATGCGATCGATATTGTAAGGGGCTGCCATGGGGGCAACGGCTGTGATCTTGAAAGTATCGGAGTAGTTGGTTTCGATCTCTTTAAGCGTCGCCATAGTAGCGTATCCGCCCTCACTGTAGCCTGATAAAAAGAGTTGAGTATTGATAGGAATGCCATTTTGCGCAGCAAACTCTTTGAAAGCTTGTATCATATCGATAGAACCATCGGACAAGGGATCTTTGAGCATATAGGGGTGTCTTGTCTCAAGAGAGTCGCCAAATCCAATGTAGTCAGGCTGAAGCGTAACAAAACCGCCCATGGAGCTAAACGCTACCCCAACACCATTTTGTGTAGGCATAAAGGCGTTGGTGGGTACGTTGGCATTAGTAAACTCTGTGCCGTGAGCGTCGCATACGGTTGCCAAAGGGAAGTTTTCAATCGCTTCGTATCCCAAAGGCAATACCAACAATCCCGAAGCGACAATCTTTTGACCTTGATAGGTGGTGTTGTAAGCAATCTTGTAAGCCTTGTAACCAAACTGTACAAAAGTAGCTTGTTGCGGTGGTAGTGTATCTTTGAGCTTTTGGGCGTCCATTTCGACTAGCAGTTCCCAATTGACCAAAAATTGATGGCTTTGCACTTCATTTTGGCTTGTAGTACCACCACTACCCCCACAACCAACCAAAAAAAACGAAAACACCGTTACCAATAACGACTTTTTAAACATCATACCTCCTTATATTTATTTATCGAATTATAACATGATAATGGGCAAAAGAAGAGAACTTGAAAGCCTCTTGGGATATATTATTGTGAGATATAGTGCGATGATTATGGATTTTGCATTTGATATTGTAACGGTTCGTCACATTATTATCTCTCTTATGATAGGCTTTATGCTAGGACTTCAAAGAGATATATCGCACTATCAACACAAACGCAACGGTTTTGCAGGGGCTAGAACCTTTGCGATGATTGCTTTGATGGGTTGTTTGAGTGCATGGCTCAATCAAGAGATAGAGTTTTTTGTATTGGTCTATTTTTTGATAGTGGGAAGTTTTGCACTGCTTTCTTAATCTTTACTACACTTATGCTATAATCATAATAGATACAATTTATCAAGAGAGGAGATAAGATGAGTAAAAACAGTGTAATTGTTATCACTGGCGGTGGGAGCTGGGGGCATCAATACATTATCAAAGAGATTAAAGAGCATTTAAGCGACCATCGAGTCGTTTATGTGGGTTCAAAAGATAAAGATCAAGAGGTATTTGAAAACGACCCCGATTTTTTTAGAACCTATTTTTTTGATACGCACGAAGAGCATGACGAGAATATATTTCAACAACTTCAATCTTATTACTCCTATTGGTCTTACAAGCAAGAGTGCAAAAAGATTATCGAAGAGCTTGAACCCAAAGTGGTATTTTGCGTAGGGGGCTACAGTGCTAGACCCATGGCGTTTGCTGCAAAAGCCAAAAATATTCCATTGGTTATCTATGAACAAAACGCTTTAAGTGAAAGAATCAACGAAGAATTACACCCCTATGCCACGCTTTCTCTCTCTCCTTATCTTCAAGACTCAGCTGTTGGCACCTATCCTGTAAGAAGTGAATATTTTACCAAGCAAAGAATCCGAAGCGATATTAAATGCGTGTTTTTCCTAGGAAATATCAAGGGAGCTTCACCTATTGCCGATTTGGCTCTCTCTTTGGCAAAAGAGTTTAAGGCAAGAGGTATTAAGATTATCCAGCAAACAGGCGAAGAGCATCTTGAAGAGATACGGGCAAAGTACGAGAAGATTGGAGTCGAAGCCAAACTCTTTGGTTACAAAGATAAAATCTCTTCTTATATGAACGAAGCCGATTTGGCAGTAGCACGTGCGGGATCTTCTACGATTTGGGAGCTTAGTGCCAATGGGCTTCCTGCTATCTATATCCCCTATTCGGGTGCTTGGGACAATCATCAGTTTTTTAACGCTAAATTTTTGTCGGATCAAAAATTGGGATGGCTCATGCGTGAGGAGGCGATTGACAAGCAAGAGGTTTTATCAATTTTGGATAAAAATCTTACGACCATAAGCACCAAACTTATCAGTCGAATTGAGCCAAACGGTGCTCAAAAGATTGCTTCGTTGCTCAAAGAGTTTTGTGAACATTCATGAAAAAATTTATCGTATGGGTACTTCTAAGTACCCTTTGGGTTTATGCTCAAAAGGTTGATTATCTCGCCCAAAAAGAGGTGCAACGCTTTATCAATACCCTAGTAGTGCAACACGGATTTGAGCGGTATCATTTGGAGTATCTTTTTACACAAGCGGTATTTGATGTAGAGACACTCAATCGCTATAGAGGCAAACGTCGCTCCAATACGACCGATGGGACATGGATACGCTACAAAACCAAACTCCTTGATGAGACCAGCATGGACTACTACCAAACCAAAAAACGTCAATACCACGCAACACTCCAAAGAGCCTCAAGGGATTTTGGAGTACCTGCTGATATTTTGGTAGGTTTTTTGGCTATTGAGAGTAAGTTTGGCAAATATACAGGCGATTACAAGGTATGGAACTCACTTACTACATTGGCTTTTTACAACAATCGAATGCAAAACTTTTTTTACTCGGAGCTAAAGTACTATTTGCTGATGTGTCGAGAAAAAAACTATGACCCATTGAGCATCAAAGGTTCATTTGCAGGGGCTATGGGGGCGGTACAGCAGATGCCCTCAATCATGCGAAAATTTTTGATAGACTACAATGGAGATGGCAAAAAAAACCCATGGGATATTGAAGATGCCATTGGTTCGGTTGCCAACTTTTTGCATCAAAAAGGTTGGATAGAGGGGGAAGTGATTGCCGTGCCTAGTCATTTCAAAGGAGTGCGTCTTGGCGGTATTCAAGCGGGGTACAATCGCAGCTACCCCTTGGCGTTGCTTAAACAATACGGCATTGAACCCAAATCAAACTTCCCCTACTCCAACGCCTATCTTTTGAGACTCTACGACCAAAAGAGCGATGAGGTGTGGCTAGGGGCAAACAATTTTCGTATCCTTACACGCTACAATCCCAGCACCAATTACGGTATGGCTATTTTTAAGATAGCGCAAGGATTGTAGATGCAACTTAGTTCACTCCAAGAACAAAACGCTATTGCGTTGCTTAATGAGTTGTTGGAGATTTTGCAAAATAGCTCCTACGATGAGGGGACATTAACAATAGTAAAAATTATCCATAAGAGTTTAATACGAGATGGAGTACTCGATAGAAATATCTACCTCTACTCTTATAAAAAAGCACATCAAAATGCTCTACGCTATCGCTATCCTGTAGAGATTACCCGCATAGCCAAAAAGAGCCTTAAGCATATTGGTGTTTTTGAAAGCTATGAAGAGGGGAGTGAATATCAATTTTGGATAGCAAAAAAAGATCAAGCGGATGGTCTTGCGGCACCTGTGAGTGTTTTCTTTAAAGAGAATCTCAATGTTGGCAAAATAAGCTACATGGGAAGTTTATAACGCAATACCTATCAGAAGATACCTATGAAAATAGTACTTTTGACTCCTCTTTTGGGTCTCTATGCTTTTGCCAATATTGGCACGATCATGGCACTCAAAGGCAAAGCCACCATCCAAAGAGGATTTCTATCAATGCCAAAATGGGAACGAGCATCAAGCAAAGCAATAGCGTACAAACCAAAGCTCAAAGTTTAGTGCAAATCATGCTCAAAGATGATAGCGTCATTACCATCAGGGCAAACTCCTCTTTTGATTTCAAAGAGTATCAATCTGATGGCACACGAAGCTCACAAGAGAGTTTTAAGATTCATAGGGGTTGTATTTAAGTTCTTACGAGTAAATTGGGCAAAATAGCACCCAATCGCTTTCGCGTCAAGACAACAACGACTCTCATAGGGATACGAGGAGCTGATTACAGCGTGGAAAGTCTCAAAGACAAAGAGAC
>DYTG01000046.1:0-6814 GCA_020726085.1 Sulfurovum sp. | reverse complement strand
CAGTGTGTTAGCAATGGCGGGTGTCAAAGATGCCCAGAGGCTCTACAATCAAAAAAACTACAGCGGAGCAATCGCTCAAGCCAAAAAATCGACCCATGAGTATTCCAATCCCAATTTGCATCTTATTTGGGCAAAAAGTGCCAAAGTTTTGGGCAACAACCTAGAGGCTATGAGTGCTTATGAGCGTGTGGTGATGTTGCAACCCAACAATATCGAAGCCAAAAAAGAGTTGGCACGAACCTATGTAGCGTTGGGTAAACACAGATTGGCGATTCAAATCACAGAGGAACTCAAAGAGGAAAATGTTGAGTTTGAAGAGATTAAGGTGACAAACGAAAAAGAGGTGGGCAATAACTTCAAATCAAAATTTACCTTAGGATTGGGATATGATAACAACGTCAATGTCCACAACGATACGGGTGAGCTTGATACCTTTTTTGGCACTACAACACACACCAACAAACTCTCAAGCTTTTTTTATCTAGGTATAGCAAACATTGACTACCTCAAAGAGTTTGAAAACAACATCTATCTGCGTGCGTCGCTCAATGGATACTACAAAGTCGTCACCAAAGAGAGCGATTATAGTATCTATCTCAATACGCTTAAAGCAGGAGTGGGATACTACAAGGGCGGTCAATACAACTTCTATATGCCTTTGAGCTATTTGGCGCTTCACTATTTGGGTGAAGATTTGTTGCGTATTCAAAGCATTGATCCTCAAATTGATTATATGATTAACGATAACTTTATTGCCAGTATCAACGGTAAATTTGAAAAACGAGAGTTTAAAACCGATGGCGATAGAGACGACAAAAGCTTTGCTGTAGGTGCAACGCTCTACTACAAAATGGATAAAAACTATCTCTTCTTCGATAGTGAATACCAAAACTACACCAACGATAGCAATAACTATCAAGATTTTACCGATAAAACAACCTATACTTTTGTTGTGGGTGGCGGATACGTTTTTGCCAATGATATACAAGCCGTTGCAATCTACAAATTGCGTGTTAGCGATTTTGAAGATGATATAGGAACTATTTTGATCCCCAATACACAAGTGCGAGAAGATACCTATCATCAAGTCAATCTCAAACTTACCAAACAAATAAATGATAAAATGTCTGTTTTTGTTGAAAATGAATACGCACTCAACGATTCCAACTACATACCAGCTGATTACTCCAAAAACGCTTTGATGATTGGTATTAATTACAACTACTAAAAGGAGAGAATTATGAAAGCATTCCTATTGATAATAATGATGAGCCTCTACGCTTTTGCCAATATTGGTACAATTATGGCACTCAAAGGTTCTGCAACGATAGAACGAACCAAGAGTGTTGCCGCTAAAATGGGTATGACCATAGTCGTAGGCGACAAAATCGTAACATCAGCCGATAGCAGAGTACAAGTGATGCTCAAAGATGAGACGGTTGTAACCATAGGGGCAAACTCCTCTTTTGATTTTCAAACCTTTAGCTTCGATGGAACCAAAAACTCAACCGTAAACCTCAAAGCCAATCGTGGTTTTTTTAGAACCGTGACGGGCAAAATCGCCAAAGTAGCCCCCAATCGATTTAAGGTCAAAACCGTATCGGCTACGATTGGAATTAGAGGAACGGATTTTAGTGGTACGATTGATTTGGAACGTGATACAGAAACCATTCGATGCTACAGCGGACAAATTTTTGTCGAGCTTGACAAGGGTGGTGTGCAAAATATCGATGCGGGTATGTTGATTGAAATTAGCAATAAAAATGTCGATGTCAAAGAGAGCGTAGGACAAATGCCACTCAATAAGGTAATCTACCAATCCAAAATCACACCCGAAGAGATTTCGGAAGTGAGCAATGAGACAACCAAGCCTGAAACTCACAGTGTAGAGTCCTACCCCGACCATACCCCAGATTATATTCCAAATTTCCATAAAGAGTATAATTACTAAAATGTACAAGGCGGTAAGTTTTGTTTGTCCTTAAGGAGATAAAGAGATGAAAAGTATCCTATTGAAGCTATTGATTGCACTGCTATTGGCACTTTCGCTTACATGGGCCTATCTCTTTATTCCCCAAAGTTTCCAATCCGTTGATAGCCGTTTGAGGGATTTTCTCTTTTTGATACGAGGTGAATTGCCCAAAAGCGATAAGATTGTCATTGTCGATATTGATGAAAAATCACTTGATAAACTCGGACAGTGGCCATGGCAAAGGGATGTTGTTGCTGCTTTGCTCTATAAGCTCACTCAAGCTGGAGCGGGGGTGATTGGTCTGGATATTGTGTTTGCTGAAGAGGATAGAACCTCACCTCACCGCTTTGCTACCAAATTTCCAAAATTGGCAAGTAAGCTGGAAAATTATGATGAAGTTTTAGCCAAATGTTTTGCCCAAACACCCGTTGTGGGAGGGTTTTCGTTTTTGTTTCATGAAAAAAATGAAGAGCAACACACCCCCAATATTCCCGCCGTTTTTGTCGAAAAGGGGCTAAAAGAGAATAATGAAATCCCAGTGCCCGATGGCATAGTACTCAATATTCCTATTTTGCAAAACGCCATGCAAACGAGTGGATTTTTTAACAATATCCCCGATTTGGGAGGAATGATTACGCATGTGCCTCTTATTATGAAATACGATGGCATTATCTATCCCTCGTTGGCACTAGAGATGTATCGTGCTATGATGGGCAAACAAGTTGTCAAGATTGTAGGTGACGATATAGCCGTTGACCATATTTTAATCGGTGATAAAAAAATTCCAACCGATTTAGCGGGTCGATTGGTACTCAATCCACGAGGTCCTCAAAAGCACTTTAGGTATATCTCGGTGGTTGATATCTTTGAGGATAAGTTTGACAAAAAAGATATAGAGGGCAAATTTGTTCTTATTGGAACATCGGCGATGGGACTCTTTGATATTCGTTCTATTGCTTACGACAACGCAATCCCAGGGGTTGAAGTTCATGCTAATGTGATTGACAATATCCTTGTGGGCGATTTTTTACACCAAAGTGCCGATGCAAGAAATTATGATTTGATAATCATTTGGCTCGTTGCTTTTGCGACGGTGCTTCTCTTTGCATTTATAAGCTCGACACTTATTTTACCTTTTGCATTGCTTATTGGATACGGGCTTTTTGAGCTTTTTTATACCTTGCTTTTTGATTATAGTATGGTGCTTAATTTGCTCTTTCCTATGGTGGCTTTTATCCTCTCTATTGTGATTTCGCTCATGGTGGATTACATCATCTCCTCACGCAAAGAGCAAGAGGCGAAGCGAATGCTAGGCAAAAAAGTCTCACCTGCGGTTATGAACTTTTTGCTAGAAAACTCCAAAGATGATTTGGTTAAATCCCGTGAAGTCGAAGCGAGTGTCTTTTTTAGCGATATTCGTTCATTTACTACCATATCCGAAAAGATTGGCTCACCCGATAGGCTTATTTCGATGCTCAATGAGTATATGACTCCTATGGTTGATAGCATTATTAACCACAAAGGCACGATAGATAAATTTATTGGAGATGCCATTATGGCCTATTGGAACGCTCCGTTGCAAATCGAAAATTACGCCGATATGGCTCTTAAGAGTGCTATTGAGCAAATTGAAATGCTTCAAAAGATTAATGAGAGCATTACACCAAAATACGACGTTACGATCAATATCGGTATCGGGATACATACGGGTCTTGTCACAGCGGGAGATATGGGTTCACAAGGACGCTCTGATTATACCGTGATTGGCGATAATGTAAACTTAGCTTCACGCCTTGAGGGGCTTACCAAACAATACGGTGCCAATATCCTTATCACCAAAGCGACTTATGATAAGCTCAAAGGTAGCTATAAAATACGCCCCATTGATTTGGTAGAAGTCAAAGGAAAATCCCAAGCCGTTGAGATTTTTGAAGTCATTTGCAACAACAAAGATATAAGCAACGAGGAGCTTGAACGTTGCAATAAGGGTATTGTAAACTTTAGAGAGGGCAAAGTTCAAGAGGCACATACGATATTTACAGCACTCAATCAAGAGCGAGTGTGCGTACTTTATGAGATGTATATCCATCGAAGCCAATACTATATCGATAATCCCGATATTCCCTTTAGTCCTATTCTCAAAATGACGACTAAATAATCTTAATTGTTTCTCAACAACCTATTAGCACTTTTTTACTAAAATATTGCATTTTAATTCCATCTCGTGAGAAATGGAACGAGAGTTATATAAAAGGAAACAACCCATAATGGAAAACCTAGATAAAGTTCTAAAATCCCATAAACTATATTTACAGCACTCAATCAAGAGCGAGTGTGCGTACTTTATGAGATGTATATCCATCGAAGCCAATACTATATCGATAATCCCGATATTCCCTTTAGTCCTATTCTCAAAATGACGACTAAATAATCTTAATTGTTTCTCAACAACCTATTAGCACTTTTTTACTAAAATATTGCATTTTAATTCCATCTCGTGAGAAATGGAACGAGAGTTATATAAAAGGAAACAACCCATAATGGAAAACCTAGATAAAGTTCTAAAATCCCATAAACTATCCCACGAAGATTATGCACACATATTGGAAATTTTAGGAAGAGAACCCAATTTGGTAGAGATTGGTATCTTTTCGGCGATGTGGAGTGAGCATTGCTCTTATAAATCAAGCAAAAAATACCTTAATGGTTTTCCAACCACTGCCCCATGGGTCATTCAAGGTCCTGGTGAAAATGCGGGTGTGATTGATATTGGCGGTGGAATGGCTGCGGTTTTTAAGATGGAATCGCACAATCATCCCAGCTTTATCGAGCCTTTTCAAGGGGCGGCTACGGGCGTGGGAGGAATTTTGCGAGATATTTTTACGATGGGGGCTAGACCTGTAGCCAACCTCAATGCCTTACGTTTTGGCGATGTTTACGGCAACGAAACCATCAATCGCTACCAAAGACACCTTGTAAGAGGCGTAGTTGATGGTATCGGAAGCTACGGAAATTGCATGGGAGTTCCTACTATCGGAGGTGAGATAAGCTTTGATAGCTCTTACAATGGCAATATTTTAGTCAATGCCTTTTCGCTAGGGATTTGCAAAAGTGATGAAATATTTTTGGGTGTCGCCAAGGGAATAGGTAACCCCGTAATCTATGTAGGTTCTAAAACGGGTCGTGATGGATTGGGCGGAGCGGTGATGAGCAGCGATAGCTTCACGCAAGAGTCCAAATCCCTGCGTCCTACCGTACAAGTAGGAGACCCCTTTACTGAGAAGCTTTTGCTTGAAGCGTGTTTGGAGCTATTTAAAACTGATCACGTGGTGGGTATCCAAGATATGGGTGCTGCGGGACTTACGAGTAGCTCTTTTGAGATGGCAGGAAAAACGGGTGCGGGATTAAAAATGGATTTGGAGAAAGTCCCTGCACGAGAAGAGGGAATGACACCCTATGAGTTTATGCTCTCCGAATCGCAAGAGCGGATGCTTATTTGTGCCAAGATTGGTAGCGAAGATGCCGTGATTGCTATTTTCCAAAAATGGGGACTCGATGCCGCAGTAATTGGTGAAGTGACCGATACGGGAAGAATGGAGCTTTATTGGCATGGGCAAAAGTGTGCCGATATGCCCATAGCCCCCGTGAGCGAAGAAGCGCCTATTTTGGATAGACCCACCGCAAAACCTGCCTATATCGACCAAATCAAAGACAAAACGATTGATTCGTACGATACAATCGACAACCAAGAGGCGTTTGAAAAGATGGTCTCTTCTCTTGAAGTAGTCGATAAATCATGGGTCTATCAGCAATACGATTCGATGGTACAAACCAATACCATCAAAGCCCCAGGGAGTTTGGATGCGAGTGTGATACGCATCAAAGAAAACGGCAAAGCTTTGGCAATGAGCAGCGATTGCAATCCACGCTATTGCTACATCGACCCTCACAAAGGTGCGGCTTTGGCGGTAATGGAGAGCGGACGAAATGTAGCGATGAGCGGTGCGCGTCCTTTGGCAATTACCGATTGTCTCAACTTTGGAAACCCCCAAAACCCTCAAGTGATGTGGCAATTTGCACACTCTTGCGAGGGGATTAAGGAGGCGTGTACGAAGCTCAACACCCCCGTTGTGAGCGGCAATGTCTCACTCTACAACGAAACCGATGGCACAAGTGTCTATCCTACACCCGCTATTGTCATGGTAGGACTCAATGATTCGCAAGATAGTGTACTCCAAAGCCAACTCACACAAGAGGGCAATGAGCTTTTGCTTGTGGGTGCTACCAAAGGGGAGTTTGGCGGTTCGCTCTACATCAAAGCCAATTTTGGAGAAACGGCTGGAATGATAGGTACTATCGATTACGACGCAGAATTGGCACTGTGGGAGTTTGTGATTCAAGCCAATCAAAAGGCTCTTTTGGAGTGTGCCAAAGATGTGAGCATGGGCGGAATTGCCATTGCATTAGCCAAACTTTGTGCGACAAGCAACAAAGGCGTGGATATTGTAGTTGAATTTAGTGATAGTCGATATATCTTCGATGAGTCACAAAGTAGAGCCATTGTGGAGGTCACAAGCCAAAACAAAGAGGCGGTTATTGCCATGGCAAAAGCGTTGGAATTGGAGATCGTTACGCTTGGTACTATTGGCGGCGATAGACTCAAACTCAACGACATTGAGATGCCATTAACGCAATTACAAGCAATCTATTTTGATACTTTTGCACAGATGATTGAGCAAGATTTGTAGTGAGTATTTAGATGGGATTTTTCTCATTCCACCTCGAGTATATTGCCATTGAAAGATTCTGGAGATCACTCAAATATGAAGATGTCTATCCTCG
>DYTG01000179.1 GCA_020726085.1 Sulfurovum sp. | reverse complement strand
TATTAGCTAAGATACATTTTTGAAATTAAAGGGTTTACATTTACGAAAGATAGGGCAAAGTGCAGTGAGGAAACGTATGAGTCTCACTTTTCTACCCCTATAGAAAGGCAACAAACATTTACGTCCTAACGCTTCGGATGTAGATTTCGATACTGGTGTTGAGGTGTTCAAGCTCTTCAACGTAGCGACTTACGTAGTTGGAAAGTTTGTTGTAGCGTTGGTGTTGCAAGAGCGATTCGAGTTCGTTGAGTAATCGATACATATCATTAGCCCCCATGATGTTGCTAATCCCTATCATGCTCACCACAAGCTCTTTCATTTTGCGATAATCGTGCACCTCTATAAGTGCCTTGATAGTCTCGCCGCTTACACCATAGACGTTTTGAAACTCTTGCAACAACTCCAAATAGAGGGCTTCGTTGTGACTGGCTTGCATAATGCCTCGTGTGATGTCCAAAATGTGTTCACTTTGTGTGAGTTTGGCAAAAGGCGCACCCAAATCGGCTTTTGCCAAATAGTAGTGCAAGGCGGTATAGACTTTGCTTACGGTGATAGGTTTGTTGAAAAAGGCGTTGATACCTGTTTGGGTAATCTCCATGGGGGTAAACTCCCCATTGCCAATAGCGACAATGGGGATACGGCGATAGCTCTCGTTGGAGCGAATCATTTTGGCGATAATAAGCCCCTTGTCGTGTTCGACTTCCAGATTGATAAAAATAAGATCAAAACGGCTGTAGTAGCTCTCTAGCTCCTCAATGGCACGTTTGGCATTGCATGCTTGTGCGTATTTGATACCTGTACGAAAAATCATATCGTCAAACTCTTTTTGGTGGAGAACATTGTCGTCGATAATGAGTAATGAAGAACCCAAATAATCTTTCAAAAAGGATTTGGTCGCTTCGATTGTTTCGGGAAGCTCTTGCAAAAACTGTTTGGGCAGGTCGCTGTGCAAGTGTCTATCCATCTGCTCCATAAAGACTATCTCCTCTTCGTTAGTGACAATTTTGGGTTGTTTGTAAGCATCCAAAAAAAACTTAAGGGCATTGGAGGGGCTAATGGGCTTGGTAATGTAACGCTCAATGATAGGGTCAATAATCTCTTTGTGCTGCGTAGAGAGGATGGTGTGCATGGCAATGACGTGAAACTCTTTGTTTTGTTGGATACTCTTAAAAAGTGTAAGGAGCGAGGAGTTTATCATAGAGTGTTCAACCAAAACAAGATCAAAACGGTTGATAACGTCGTAGTCGTTGAGGCTGTAGTGGGCTATGGGTTGGACATTTTTGATACTGTGCAAAAAGGCTTTTTGAATAGCAAGAGAGACTCTCTCATCTTTTTCGATGATACCGATGTATTTCCCTTGAAGCTCTTTGGTGGAGAACCTTGCAGAGATAAGCTTGTAGTTTTGTTCATGCTCTTCGTCACGTTTGAGGGGGATGGTTATGGAGAAGATGTTGCCTTTGCCGTATCGACTCACAAAATTGAGCGTTCCGCCCATAAGCTGGGCAAACTCTTTGGACAAAAAGAGTCCTCTTTTGGCATGGGGGTCATGAAAGGGTAGAAATATCTTCTCTTGTTCGGATTTGTGAACCCCTACGCTGTTGTCGATGATTTTAAACTCACTTGAAAAACTCTTTTCATCTTGCTCAAAGGTAGATACGACGAGCTTGATAATACCCGAAGTAGTATTGCGATAGGAGTAGTCGATGATATTGACAAGAATCTCATAGAGTCGTTTAAAATCACCTACCATATAATGCCAGACATTCAAATTGACCTCATAAATAAGCTCTACGGAGTCTCCTTTGTGATTTTGTTCAACATATATTGTAATGGATTCCAAAAGCTGATTGATATCAAAAGAGCTATAGGTGAGTTTGAGTTTGCCCGATTTGGCTTTCAAAAAATCGATCATTTGATTGGTCGTATCGGTGAGAATCTTGTCGGTCTCCTGAATGGCTTTGAATTTGTGTCGAATGGTTTGGGGTGTGAGTTCGTTGATGGGTTCGTTGATAATCTTATCACGCGCATGAATCATATCGTTGGTTGAGCGTTCGATTTTGTAGCCCAAATTTTTGAGTATCTCATCGTGTCTTGCGGAGAGCGTCTCTTTGAGCTTTTGAAGTCTCTCGTAGTCCTCTTTGATAGTTTTGTATTTCGTATAGAAGTGATTGATAATCAAAGCACTTGTATAGACTATCATGATAAGCAGTGTCATAAAAAACCATGTCGTGTTGGTAAGCGTTGCTTTGTAA
>DYTG01000178.1 GCA_020726085.1 Sulfurovum sp. | reverse complement strand
GTTTGGTAGCGTTTTAGGAAAATTTACGGTTTGGGTTTATCGTAACATCAGATTGGTATTTTAGCAGGTTTTTTGTTTTTTTTGGGGAGGGTGAGGTCAGTTGCCCACTAGGATTTAAAATGTAGTACGGAATTTTCCCACCTTATCTCTACAAAAGCCCGTAATTACGAGGTTTTATTGGGGAGTTTTGGTGGGAGGATTCGTTTTGGTATAGATTGGCTTATAGTATGCGTTCCGCTTCGGGGGAGGTGGAACGAGAAGAAGTTTTTATGGGTATAACGCCTTTTAGTATTATTACGCTAAAATAAACCAAAAAATTGGTGGTTATTTTGGCAATTGTTGATCTGTTTAATATACACAAACAATACGATATAAAAATTTTACTTGAAGATGTTTCGTTTCATCTGGGTGAAGGGGAACGCATTGCTATTGTAGGGCAAAATGGGTGCGGTAAATCGACGCTAATGAAGATTATCACGGGCGAGGAAGAACCCAGTGAGGGTAAACGCATCGTCAATCAATCCATAACCATTGAGATGCTCTCCCAACAACCTCGATTTGATGCTTCGCTCAATGTTCGTGAGGCGATAGAAAATGAACTACGAGAGCTAAAAGCCATCAAAGAGCGTTACGATGCTCTCTCTTTGCAATTGGCTTTGGAGTACGACAACAAAGCTCTACTCGACGAACACGCCAAACTTAGCAACTATCTTGACCATCACAACGCATGGAGTTTGGACGATAAGATTGAGCGGGTATTGCAAGAGTTTAAGCTCAAAGAGTATGAAAATCGGCTTGTAATCACACTTTCGGGAGGCGAGCAACGTCGTGTGGCATTGGCTTCGCTGATTCTTAAAAAACCCGATGTGTTGTTGCTTGATGAGCCTACCAACCATTTGGATGTCTATATGGTGGAGTTTTTGGAGGAGATACTACTCAAAGAGAAATTTACCCTACTCTTTATCTCGCACGATAGATACTTCATTGACACCATTGCCACACGGGTAATAGAGGTAGAAAATCGAGAATTGGTATCGTACAACGGGGGATACAATCGCTATTTGGTACAAAAAGAGGAGCGTATGAAATCTCTAGCCAAAGAGCATGGCAATCTACTGCGTTTTCTCAAACAAGAGGAGGCGTGGTTGGCGCAAGGAGTCAAAGCACGAGAAAAACGCAACCAAGGACGCAAAAAGAGAGTCTATGAGCTGCGAGACCAAGCCAAAATCAACCCCACGCTTATCCACAAAATGAAAGTCGAACTCGAAAGAGAAAAAAAGCACTTCAACCGTGAAGAGGGAGTATCCAAAAAAAAGATGCTCTTTGATATCGAAAACCTCTCCTACTCTATCGCTCATAAGCAACTCATTGGGGACTTTAGCACAAGGGTGTTGCAAAAAGATAAAATCGCCGTCGTGGGTCCCAATGGCTCAGGCAAATCGACACTTTTGCGACTCATGCTAGGCAAAATCAAACCTACTTTTGGGGTGATTGCCCAAGGTGATTTCAAAATCGGCTACTTTGACCAACACCGTGATATGCTCGATGATGAAAAAAGCCTTATTGAGACCTTTTGCCCTAGTGGCGGAGATATTATAAATGTCAATGGTAAAAATACACATGTCTTTGCCTACCTCAAAAGCTTTTTGTTTCCCCAAGAGTATCTCAACAAAAAAGTCGGTTTGCTTAGTGGCGGAGAAAAAAACCGTGTCGCTTTGGCTTTGCTACTAAGCCGTGAGGTTGATTGTCTCATTCTCGATGAGCCTACCAATGACCTGGATATTCAAACGATTAATATTTTGGAAGAGAAGCTTATCAACTATTGGGGGGCTATTATCTTTGTCTCGCACGATAGGTACTTTATCGACAAAATCGCCTCCAAGCTTTTTATTTTCAAAAACAACGGAGTCATTGAGGAGTCGTATCAAAACTACAGTGAGTATTTGCTTATCGAAAAAGAGATCAAAGAGCTTGAAGCCTTCGAGAGCACTATCATCCAAGAGACTCCCAAAATCCAACCCAAACCCAAAATCAAAACCAAACTCAGCTACAAAGAGCAAAAAGCCCTAGAGACCCTGCCCGATGAAATAGAGGCACTTGAAGTTCAAATAGAAACTATCAACCAATGCCTAGCCAACCCCCAATGCTATCAAGAGAAAGGACTCTCCACACTTAGCGAAGAGTTAATAAAGCTCGAAAAACTCTACGAAACCAAAAGCGATGCCTATTTGGAGTTGCTGGAATTGGCGGAGGGGTTG
>DYTG01000177.1 GCA_020726085.1 Sulfurovum sp. | reverse complement strand
AAATAATATAATGGTGTTGCAACGCAAAGGGGATATTATAGAGACGATAATGCCCCCATCGTCCAATTTTGTGGTATAATATTCCAAACCAAAAGGAGCTTTAGATGCGATTTCTCAACATACAAACTGATTATGCCTTTAAAAAAGTATTTGGTTCTCGTGAGTCTAAAAACATACTCAAAGGCTTTTTGAATGCCATTTTGGAACTCCCCCTCCCAATAGAAGATTTGAGCATAGAAGACCCCTATAATGTACCAAAGCTTATTGGTATGAAAGAGAGTGCTGTTGATGTCAAAGCAACGCTTAGTGATAACTCTATAGTCATCATAGAGATGCAAATTCTCAATCATGATGGTTTTGAGAGTCGCATACTCTACAATACTGCCAAAAATTATGCCAACCAACTAGATAGAAGTGATAGATACTCTTTGCTCAATCCTGTCATTGCCTTGACAATCGTTAATTTTAAAATGTTCGAGTTTGAAAAGTATAAATCAACATTTAAACTCTTTGAAAAAGAACACTTTACGGAGTATAAAGATGATATACAGCTTATCTTTATTGAACTGCCAAAGTTTACCAAGCATATTGAAGAGTGTGGGACGATAGAGGAGAAGTGGATAGCCTTTATCAAAGAGGCTCGTGATATGTCAATAATCCCCGCAAGTATCAACGATATTAGTCTCAAACAAGCTTTTGAGATAGCCAATACCGCAAAGCTAAGCAAAGAGGAACTTGATATTCAAGAGAAACGAGAGGAGTTTTTGTTTATTCAAAAAAGCTCTATTGAAAAAGCCAAACGAGAGGGTCACGAAGAGGGTCATGAAGAGGGTCGCCAAAAGGGTCATGAAGAGGGTCGCCAAAAGGGTCGTCAAGAGGGCATAGCACAAGGTATAGAAAAAGAAAAAATGAATATAGCCAAAAATCTACTAGATCTATTAGATGACGAGACAATAGCCCAAAAAACAGGACTAAATATAGAACAAATCAAGGCTTTACGATAAGATGCCAAGTGCTATAGTGGCATAAAACCTAACTAAAAATATCGGTACACATTCCCACTAAGACGTTAATGCCTTCGTCATAAAAAGCAGATTTGACAGATATTTTTTGAAAGTATTTTGTAAAAGATTTAAGAAGCTTAGAGCGTTTGTGGTATAATATTCCAAACCAAAAGGAGCTTTGATGTACGCTGTTGCATTTGATATGGAGATAGCTAAACTTAGAGAGCATTATGGAGAACCTTACAATCGTGCCTACGATGAGATACGCAAGACAATGGATGCTTTGGGCTTTGATTGGGTACAAGGGAGTCTCTATTTGGCTCGTGCAGAGAAAAACAGTCTTACTTTGGTCTATCGTGCTATTGACAAACTCAAACAGATTGCATGGTTCAAGAGTTCTGTATGATATATTCGTGCCTTTAAAGTAGAAGATTGGTCTGATTTCACAGAGATTGTAAAAGAGGAGTGGGTGTGACCATGTCGCACGATTTGTTGGATGGATTATGGTATAATGCTCAAAAAGGAGTCGTGGATGCAAGAAAAACGAAAACTCATTAGTTTCGATTGGGCTATCAAGCGAATTTTGCGAAGCAAAGCCAACTTTGATATACTAGAGGGTTTTTTGAGTGAGCTTCTTTTTGAAAACATTACGATACTAGAGATACTCGATAGCGAGTCCAATCAAGAGAGCTACTATGATAAATCCAATCGATTGGATATCAAGGTCAAAAACTCTAAAGATGAGATAATTCTAGTAGAGATTCAATACAGTAGTGAGTTAGATTATCTTCAGCGTATCCTCTACGCTACCTCCAAAGTCATTACGGAACACCTGCAAAAAGGGCAAAAGTATGCACAAATTAGCAAAGTTGTCTCCATATCAATACTCTATTTTGATTTTGGTGATGGAGATGACTATATCTATAGAGGTACTACAAACTTTATAGGTATGCACAATCACCAAAAATTAGAGCTCAATAGCAAACAAAAAGAACTCTACAAAACCCAAAGTGTGGATAGCCTTTATCCACAATATTACCTTATCAAGGTAAAAAACTTTGACGATAACGCCAAAGATACATTGGATGAGTGGATACACTTTCTCAAAAATGAAGAGATAGCCGATAATGTACAAGCCAAAGGCCTACAAGAAGCCAAAGAGACTCTGGAATATCTTAAAATGAGTACCCAAGAGCAAAGAGCCTACGATGCACGGCAAGAAGCCAAACGAAGAGAGGCAAGTCTCTATGATAGTACTTATGTAATAGGAAAAATTGAGGGACACAAAGAGGGGAGAGAA
>DYTG01000176.1 GCA_020726085.1 Sulfurovum sp. | reverse complement strand
TATCTATACAGTTGGGGAAGTGAACTAGCTCCAAATGGGCAAGAGAGACACTTATGGGAGAAGCTATTGCGTATCCAAAACGACCAAATTGAGTGCTTTGTGCAAGAGAAATCGACCCACAGAGGCACCCTTATTTCGCTTAACAATGAGGAGTCTCTTATCTATCTTGTCGATAATCTTATCAAAGAGAGTTGGATGATTTTTATACGCAATGCCAATTTAGAACAGGAATTTTTTGTAGCTCCCTACATTGATAAATTTTACAAAAAATCTCACGGCAAAATGGTAGGCTATCATCTCTTTTCCAAAACAAAGCTCTCTATCCAAAACGCCAAAACAATCCTAGGCAAACCCACCAAAAGCCAACTCCTCACCTCTAACGACGAGTTCTATAAAAAAGCCATTGAGATACTTAATAGTTATTAGGTCTTAAATATCCCCCCTAAGTTGACTCCATAAGAGTCCTATGTACTCATGCCATGCGATTTGGGATTTGTGGGCATCACTAGCATTTATAAAATCCAACCATACCGTTTTGCGTTGCAAAAATCCCGAGGGTATGGCGATGGGGTGGAGTCCTTGTTTGCCAAAGAGTCTCATAGCCCTAGGCATATGAGAAGCCGATGTGATGAGATAAAAAGGGGTTTTGCCTACAAGTTTTTGCATTGCTTGTGCCTCCTCTTGGGTATCTTTGGGTTTGGTGTGTGCGATAATGTGCGCTTTTGGGATGCCCAATTGGATGAGTTTGTCTCTATTGATAAGCGCTTCGGGCAGCTCCTCTTTGCCCTCGTAGCCCGAAGTGACGATGGTGAGGTTGGGGTTTTGGTGATAGAGCTTAAGCCCCCCATAGGCTCTCAAATCAAAATCACCGCCCAAAAGCAAAGCATACTTGATGCTATTGTTGATCTCTTGGGGAGGTTGGTATTGGGATTCGAGGCTATCTAGGAGTCCATTTGCTACAGGATTGTAACTAAAAAAGAGAATACCCGCAAACGAAAGGGTTAAAAACATCTTCGCTTTTGCGATACGATTGCGATACAAAAACCACAATCCCAATAGCCCCACAACCACAAAAAAAGGCAACGGCATAATAAAAGTAGCCACTATTTTTTTCAACATAAATCCCATCATTTCCCACTTTTTAGCGTAATTTAACAAACACTATTATATCATCTTGACACTATTTATCAAAGGACTATCATGCGTGTACTTACAGGAATACAACCCTCGGGCAAACTCCATATCGGAAACTACTTTGGGGCGATGAAGCCCATGATTGAACGACAAGAGCAAGAAGAGCTTTTTACCTTTATCGCCTCCTATCATGCCCTTACATCCTCCAAGGATTCCAAACTCCTCGCCCACTATACGCATGAGGCTGCTATTGATTATCTATCACTGGGCATTGACCCCACCAAAACCACCTTTTGGATACAAAGCGATGTCAAAGAGGTACTTGAACTCTACTGGATACTCTCCAAATTTACCCCTCTAGGACTCCTTGAAAGAGCACACAGCTACAAAGACAAAGTCGCCAAAGGTATTGCCCCCAATCATGCACTTTTCTCCTATCCTATATTGATGGCGGCGGATATTTTACTCTTTGATACCCAGCTTGTCCCTGTCGGCAAAGATCAAGTCCAACACCTCGAAATGACGCGCGATATTGCCATACGCTTCAATAATGAATACGGTGAGATTTTTACCCTCCCCAAACATCATGTGGATGAAGAGGTAGCCACCATACCAGGCATTGATGGCGAAAAGATGAGCAAAAGCTACGACAATACCATTGAGATATTTATGGATGAAAAATCTCTTCAAAAACGTTGCAACAAAGTCGTTACCGACTCAACGCCCATGGGTGAACCTTTGCTTTATGAACATTGCAATGTCTTTGCGTTGGCTTCACTTTTTTTAAATACCCAAGAGCAAGAGGAGCTACGAGAGCGTTATCTTTCAGGCAAAGAGGGCTTTGGGCACTTCAAAAAATATCTCAAAGAGCTTATTTGGGATGCCTTTGCCACTGCACGAAACCAACGAGAACACTACCTCAAGCACCCCGATGAAGTAAGGGATATACTCAGTATGGGCGCTGCCAAAGCTCGAACGATTGCCCAAATCAAAATGGAGCAGGTACGCCAAGCCGTTGGGATTATCTAATCCCTCCCTATCGCCCCAAGCACCCCCCCCCTTTTTTTTTACCTCTCTACTATTCAATAATATTAACTTGTGTCATTTCTCATTTTTGATATAAAATAATATTAATATTTTTTAGTATTTAAAGTGAAATTAAAGTAATTTAT
>DYTG01000175.1 GCA_020726085.1 Sulfurovum sp. | reverse complement strand
TAATGTTTTTGGATTTCTCATCCACCTCTTAGCAATCACCGATAGCCCTATTTTAGCTTGAAATGACAATTATTAGAGAGACTCATTGCTAAAAAGTGTTCCTCCGATGTGTTTTCCATCGAGCAAAAAGCTGCGTATATCAGCAAGTTCAAATCCACTGGCCAAAAACATTTTGCGGTTGCGTTTGAGCAGAAAATTGGCGGATTTTAGCTTGGTGACAATACCCCCCGTAGCAAAGGCGTGGTTGGGGGTGTGGGGCGTTTCAAGCTCTTGGGGGTCAACGGCACTTACAATGCTACGCACTTTAGCATCCTCGTATTGGCGTGGATCTTTGGTGTAGTAGCCATCTATATCGGATAAAATGACCAACATATCGGCACGGAAGTAGTAGGCGACGTGGGCGGAGAGTTGATCGTTGTCGCCAAAAACCAACTCTTGTGTAGCGGTGGTGTCGTTTTCGTTGATGATGGGCAATACGCCGTGTTCAAGCAAAGCCTCAATAGCCCCTCTAGCGTGAGAAGTGGCTTTGCGTGAGTCAAAATCATCGGCGGTAAGTAGCACTTGAGCAGTAATAATATCGTATTGGGAGAGTTTTTTTTCATAGACTCCCATAAGATGGGGTTGTCCTATGGCTGACAGGGCTTGACGATTGGCGATGATGGATTTATCGAGTTTAAGTTTGGAGTACCCCGAGGCTACAGCTCCTGAACTTACTAAAATAATCTCATATTTTTTTTCTCTCAAATCATAGATAAAGTTGCACAAGTTTTCAATTCTATCCTTTGACAATCGATTGTTTTGCGTCAAAACATGGGAGCCTACTTTAACAACTATTCGTTTCATAAATTAACCTTTGATTAATACTTTTTTTATATAATATAAAACTTTATAAAACATTGCCAACTTAAGCGATTTGACAATACAATGCAAAATTTATAATTATAAAATCTCAATCGTAATTATAGGCTATATTAAATTAAAAAGGGGGATAATTTGAATATATTAAGATCTGTGCCTACGGGTATAGAGGTTAAGCTGCCTCATGATCGGCTCATTATGAGCAAAACGGATACTACTGGGGAAATAGTATCTGCAAGTAAAATGTTTATTGAGCTATCGGGATACAAGGAGTGGGAGTTAATCAGTTCGTTGTATTCGTCGATTTTAAAACATCCTGATATGCCAAAGACGATCTTCAAAATTCTTTGGGATAGGATTGCTAGAGGATTGCCTCTCAAGGTTGTGATTAAAAATTTAACCAAATACGGTAATCACTACTGGACGTTTACCTCTATAGAAGTCAAACGTGATAGAGACACCCAAGAGATACGCAATTTCATTGCCTATTATGCACCAATCAACAATCATGCCAAAGAGTTAATATCGACGCTCTATAGGCAAATTAAAGAGATTGAAGAGAAAGACTCGTTAGAAGCGGGTATCAACTTTTTGCACAGTTTTCTTGATGAGAAGCGATTGAGCTATGATGAATTTATGGAGAAGATTGAAAACAGTGAGAATGAGAGAGGAATTTTAACAAAGCTCAAAAATATTTTTTAATAAAGGAGGATAATTAAATGATACGACGAGCAACACCGACGGGAAAAGAGATTAAACTTGATTCCAAAAAACATATTGTAAGCAAAACCGATACCAAAGGGAATATTATCTACGCCAACGACTACTTCACGGAGATTTCTGGCTACAATAAATCGGAACTTATCGGTACGCCTCACAATATCTTAAGGCATCCCGATATGCCCAAAGTGATTTTTAAATTGATGTGGAACAGTATCAAATCCAAGCAAAACATCACCGCTGTAGTGAAAAATTTGACAAAAAATGGCGACCACTATTGGATTGTGACCGATTTTGATATCCAAAAAAACCCCGATACGGGAGCGATTGAAAACTACATCGCCTACCGTCAAGCGGCTTCCCAAAAGGTCATCACGCAGATAGAACCTCTCTACGAAACATTCAAAGAGATTGAGGATAAATACGATATGGAGGCTTCCTTTAAGTATTGTGCAGGATATTTGCAAGAGAAAAACATGGGATACCATCAATTTATCAAAGAGTTAGCCAAACCAACAGGCATGACTGCCATGTTTTTTAAAGCAATGAAAAAACTCTTCTAACAAGAGGCTTTGCCTCTTGGCAATTATGCCTACGGTACGCCCCATCAAGATAGTGATATTGATTTGTATGTGGTGACCAATGATGACTTTGTACCGCAAAATTGGAGAGAAAAAAATCAACTCTACTTAAAAGTTTCGAGAGCAATAAGAGATTTAATGGAGTAT
>DYTG01000174.1 GCA_020726085.1 Sulfurovum sp. | reverse complement strand
AGTGCTAAGGCACTGGGTATAATCTTTTAATCTCCTATTAGCGTCCCGCATACTCTCCTCGCTCACACAAAAGAGGGTAGGGGCAGTGGATGCATAAGGCGAGATTGTCGCACTTTGAAGCGGTAAAGTGGGTGGTATTTTTGATATTTTCGATATGTTCAAATAGCAAATCGTTTTTGGCATCAAGCTCTTGAAAGGGCTCGATGGGTTTGTTTTCGAGTATCTTAAAAAAAGCAAAACTTAATTTTGGGTATTGCTCACGCAACAAAAAGGCATAGATGCTCATCTGAAAATCATCAAGCTTTTCAAGGTTTTTGGTACGATTGGCATTGGCGGTTGAACCGCTTTTGTAGTCAATCACCATCGCCTCATCGCCCTTGATATCAAGCCTATCAATGACTCCTTTGAAACGCAATCCCGCAATAGTCCCCTCGATACTTTTTTCTTTGAGTTCGATGCGATACCCTTGCGAAAAGTGGTGCAACGCTTGATACTCCACAAAGTGCATCAATTTTTCAACATAGAGTTGCTTTTGAAGGGTGGCTTTAGCACTATTGCCCAACATCTCATCCAATAGAGTGTTAAGATGGGTTTGCGTATCGTTCATGCTGTTGTTCATCAACTTTTCAAGCAGTTGATGCAAAAATAGTCCTTCATTAAACGCTTCGTTGCTTTTTTGCGGGATTTTTTGGATATATTTGTAGTAAAACTGCCGTTTGCACTTCAAAAAACTTTTGAGCATTGTAGCCGACCACGCCAAAGCGTATGGGTTGAAATTTTCAACCTCTATTTCTTCTTGTAAGGGGGGTGGCGTAGCGACGTGGAGCAAATCAAGATTGGGATTTGCACTCTCAATACTCTCCAAACCTAGCTCATAGGCAAATTTAGAGAGCAGACGATTTTGGGCGCTAGGATAGATAATAACGCTTTGTTTGGCTCTAAGGAGCAGTTTTTGATAGAAATATTTTTGCAACGCCTCCCTATCACTTCGTGTGGGCAAAGCGGCATGGAGACGCACTTGGGTGTTGAGAAATCTATCTTTGCTAGGAATGAGTGGTACAATATCTTCATTAAAATCAACAATAACCACCCCCTCAAAGGCAACCCCTCGACTTTCCAAAGCCCCCATGACGGTAATCTTGCCTCCACGAATATCGTCGATGGTGATACGCGAGATTACTTTGAGATAGATACTAAGCCACTCTCGAAACAAAGCCTTTTGGGTGCTAAAAAGCTCTTGCAAATCGAGGTTTTGCTCTACTATTTTTTGCGTTTTATCAATCAGCTTGTGAACTTCAAGCGCTTCAAAAAACTCATGAATCAATAGAGGCGTGGTGTTGTTAAGTCCCATTATTTTTTGGCTATCCATACCGTAACGCACCATCAAATCGTAGTAGCTTTTCTCCTGAGTCAAAATGTAGCGATAGAACGCATCAAGGCGTTTGTATCCGAAGCTTTTGGTGTAGTCAAACCCCATCGAAAAGTTGAAGTTTTGGAGCCTATCGTAAGCAAAAAGCGACTCTTTGAAGCGTTCATCAGGGACAATAAAGGCAATAGAAGTGGGTTCTATTCCATCATTGACCATTCTTTGGATAGCCTCTAGTGCAATAGGAATTTGTTCCAAACGCTCTTGGACTTTGTAGATGGTAGCATTAATGGTTGGGGTAATGGAGGTTTGTTCTACGATTTGCTTAGTGTGCATATCGAAACGAAGATGGCAATTATCAGGCAAAATCATCCCAAACGCAGCAAAACTTTTTTGTACCTTGTGGGTAAATTTGGTAGTCGTAAAGTCGATAACAAAAGGCTTTATCACAGCAATTTGCTCAATGAGTTTGAGTTTAAAAGGATTAAGATACCCCTCCAAATAGAGTTCAAAAGAGCTGTAGTTTGCAATAAAACCATCATTGAGTTGATACGATTGAGGGATGAGAAACTTATCGGTTAGACCTTTGGATTCCAATAGGAGTTGATAATTGGTAGCAACTTGTTCCAAAATAGCGATATGCTCTCTAAATTCACTGTAGCTATCGGCACTTTTGAGCCTCTCAAAATCGACATTTTCGTGACTAAGCTCTTCTAAAAATTTGAAAATATCCTCACTTTTGGTATAAAATCGCAAAATATCCCTATCGATTTTGAGCCTCTCAAAAGCCTCAAACTTTGTCGCCTCTTTGAGATAAAAAGCCCGTACGATGGGATCAACCAAGGTTTTGTTGGGTACAACCATCGCTTTTTGTTCAAACTCTCCCATAGTCATGAGCGTAGGCACAAAACCGCTGCATTGCTTGTAGCTTTCAAGAGCTTGACGAATCGCACGAACAGTAGGATATATACAGAGGGTTTTCATTTAA
>DYTG01000173.1 GCA_020726085.1 Sulfurovum sp. | reverse complement strand
TGTTTGCGTTTGGTAGGATGGGCGTAGATATAGGTATCCCCAAAGAGCTTTTGAAACTTCTCTTTGTAGTTTACATCGTAATAAGCAATAAGCATATTGACCAATAGACTCTTACCAAATCGCCGTGGACGCAAAAAAAACAAAAAATCGGGCGCTTCCTCTAGGGTAGGAATATGGTGTGTTTTGTCGATGTAGTAATACTCTTCTGTTTTTATGCGTTCATAGTCGCTGAGTCCATAGGGTAGTCGCTTTTTCATCTTTTTGCCTTTGTGAAAATTACTTTTATTATACCATAACCAAATTATTCATCGCTTCTTCTGTAAGCGTAGCCACTCCCAATTTTTGAGCTTTATCAAGTTTGCTTCCTGCCTCTTCGCCGTAAATAAGATAGTCTGTTTTTTTGCTCACTAAACTGCTCACTTTGGCTCCTAGCGACTCCAATAGGGTTTTAATCTCCTCTCGTGAACGGCTCATGGTGCCTGTTAATACTACTGTTTTATGGCTAAAAGGAGACTTTTGTATCTCTTGTTTGACAACGGTTGGGTTGATAATATCAATAAGCTCTTGGATAGGGGCTTCATTGCTACGTACAAACTCCTCAAAAGAGAGTGCCATTTGCTCCCCAAAGCCATCAATGGCAATCAAATCCTCACGAGTAAGGTTAAAAATATCCAATCCAAAATGTTTGCAAATATCTTTACTCGCTACCTCCCCGATATGTTCTATGCCCAAAGAGCGGATAAATCGCCAACACACAACCCCTTTGCTCTTCTCAATGGATTCCAAAAGATTATGAACACGCTTCTCTTTAAAGCCCTCTAACCCTAAAAGCTTCTCCTCTTCTAAAAAGTACAAATCTTTTAGCTCTTTGATAATACCCTCACGATAGAGTATCTCCACAATACGCTCACCCAATCCATCGATATTCATACACCCTTTGGAGACAAAGTAGCTTATGGCATTAACAACCCGTGCGGAGCATTTAAGGTTTTGGCACTTAATTAACGTCCCCTCATCAAGTAATTCACCATTACAAGTTGGGCAGTGAGTAGGACGCTCAATCGCCTTTTCATCCCCTTTACGTCTATCGCTTAAGACTTTGGTGATTTTGGGAATCACATCGCCCGAACGGATAATAATCACCTCATCACCCACTCTTAAATCTTTGCGTTCTATCTCATCAAAGTTGTGCAACGTCGCACGAGATACCATTGCTCCATCAAGATTGACTGGCTCAACTTCCGCTACAGGGGTAATCGCACCGCTTCGTCCTACTTGCAGGGTAATCGCATTGACTCTGGTCGATTTTTCAAGTGCAGGGAATTTGTAGGCACACATCCATCTGGGGTGTTTGATCGTGTAGCCCAGTGCCTCTTGTAATGCTACACTATCAACTTTGACTACCATCCCATCCATAAGCATGGGTATCTCGTTGCGTTTGGCTATAAGTTCATAATAAAACGCCTCTACCTCTTCGATGCTCTCACAAGCCCTCTCGAGCGGAGGGAGCAAAAATCCTAACGAAGCGATAAAGTCCATCTTTGCACTTAGAGTAGGGTAGGGTAGGCTGTTTTCACCAATCCCCCACGGATAGAAGATAAGCTTTCGTTTGGCGGTGATTTTGGGGTCAAGCTGTCTTAGACTCCCCGAAGCGGAGTTGCGTGGATTGGCAAAAGGAGTTTCACCCTTGTCCAATCGCTCTTTGTTGATGGCTTCAAAATCCTCTTTGCGTATCACCACTTCACCACGAATTTCAATCGTCTCTTGATAATCAATACTCAATGGAATAGAGTGCATGGTGCGGATATTATGTGTCACATTTTCGCCTATCTCACCATTTCCCCTAGTAGTGGCTTTGATAAGTTTGCCCTGTTCGTAGAGGAGATTGAGACTCGCCCCATCAAATTTGGGTTCGCAAAAGAGCTTAGGAAAACGGGTGGTAGTTTTTTGAACTCTTACTATCCACTCTCGAAGCTCTTGGAGATTAAAAACATCCTCCATGCTCCACATTCTTTGGATGTGGGTCGATTTTTCAAACCCTTCCAAAATCTCACCGCCTACTCGTTGCGTTGGGGAGTCACTTGCTTTAAGCGTTGGATTTTCATTTTCATAATCAAGCACTTGATGATAAAGTCTATCGTACTCCTCATCAGTGGCGATAGGATTGTCTTCGACATAATAAGCGAATGCACATTTTTTTAGTATTTCTATGTTTTTTAAGTATTCATTTTGGGTCATTTTGGTATCTCTAGCTAAAATAGTAAATGCCATTATACCCATTTTAGGTTCACAGAGATTTGTTTTTTGTATCAAAGCTACTCTAACGGGTCAAGCTTTATTTTTGGTCTTTATATATTTGTTTG
>DYTG01000045.1:9100-12917 GCA_020726085.1 Sulfurovum sp. | reverse complement strand
CTTTGTTCATCCCTAAGGAGACATATTTTAAATAAAAAAAGAAGGAGAGAGAGATGAAAAGCAGAGTATTCAAAGGCATCAAAGCCTATGTACGCATGGAAGAGCGGTATGAGGGATTAAATATCCTCTTTGAAACCAATAACGATTTGAAAGAAGATATTTACAATGTGATTGATGCTGTCAAAAAAGAGACGGGACTCACCCCCTTTATTTTTGAAAAAATCTCAACCGACCGCAAAGATATTCAAGCTATCTATATTGAGTTTCACGATGATGTCCACCGAACGGGGGGTGATTTTTTTGAAATGATACTTAAACGCCTCAATGTGGATCATTGCGAAGACAATATCTGCGAACCCTATTAAGGAGAAAAGATGAAAAAATTACTATTAACACTCACTTTGGCGTGGACAACGCTCATGGCCAATCCTGTTGTCGTACTAGAGACCAATGTGGGCAAGATTGAACTTAAAATGCTACCTCAAATTGCACCCAAAGCGGTAGAAAATTTTACGACGCACGTTAAAAACGGCTACTACAATGGACTTATTTTCCATCGTGTGATTCAAGGCTTTATGGTTCAAGGCGGTGACCCTACGGGCACAGGACGTGGAGGCGAATCGATTTGGCAAAAGCCTTTTGAAGATGAGTTTGCACCCAATGTGGTTTTTGATAAACCTATGATTTTGGCAATGGCAAACGCTGGACGCAATACCAACGGAAGCCAATTTTTCATCACTCTAGCCCCCACACCGCATCTTAATGGAATGCACACCATTTTTGGCGAAGTAGTAGCAGGGCAAGAGATAGTCAAAAAGATTGGCGACGTGACGACTAGCGGTTCACAAGGGGGCGATAGACCTTTGTTTGAACAAAAAATCATCAAAGCCTATATCAAAAAGTAGTCGTTTGTTGGATATTGAAGCAATTAGGTGTGAGCGACGTGAGTGGCTCACATGGAAAAATATTATCCCACGACAAGATAGCCTCAAAGCCTTGCCTCACTTCAAAGAGATCAAGGTGCGTTTGGGTGATGTGATTGCCATTGAGATTGCCGATGCAACGCCTAAGGATATAGCCCACATCGAAGCCCTTGCCAAAGTCAATATTCCGTGGAGAAAAGGTCCTTTTGCTATCAATGAGCTTTTTATTGATACGGAGTGGCAAAGCTCTATCAAATACAATCTGCTCAAGCCTCATTTTAATCTCAAAGATAAGCTCGTAGGCGATATTGGTTGCAATAATGGCTACTATCTCTTTAGAATGCTAGAAGAGCGACCCAAAAAATTGGTAGGATTTGACCCATCGGCAGCTTTTTATACGCAGTTTGCCTTTATCAATCATTTCATCCAAAGCGATATTGTCTATGAACTGTTGGGCGTTGAACATGTCGAGTTCTACCCTCACCGTTTTGATGTGCTTTTTTGTTTGGGCGTTCTCTATCATCGCAGTGACCCCATTAGTAGCCTCAAATCACTCTACAACGGACTCAACAAAAACGGAGAGCTGATTTTGGATACCTTTATGATAGAGGGCGATGAGGAGATGGCTCTTACACCCAACAAACGCTACTCTCAAATCCCCAATGTCTATTTTATCCCTACCGTTTGCGCCCTACGCAATTGGTGTATCCGTGCGGGATTTTCGCACATTGAGGTATTGGCTACTATGACCACCCAAACGCATGAACAGCGTGTCACCCCTTGGACATTTGCCCAAAGCCTCGATGACTTTTTGGACCCTAACGACAAAACCAAAACGGTTGAGGGCTACCCCGCACCCAAAAGGGTTTATATTAAAGCGTATAAATAACCAACCTTACGCACCTCCACTCTATTTGTAAAATATACAGATGCAATGCCATTTTGGAAGCGTAACATCCGTTAAAACTTATAAACAAACCCCAAACCAATAGAGTAGATACCCTCTTGAAGTGAGGCTTCCTCTAGGGCTTGGTTGAGTGCGTGCGATTGGACGTGAAGATTGCCAAAGTCGTAACGGTACCAATTGGCTATTATTTTAAACTTCATATTATCGACACGATAGACAAAACCCAAAGAGGCTTTGATGCCTAGTGCATTTTGGCTATCATCAATATAGGCATCATCCAACGCTCCATTGATGGTTTCAAAAATCTCTACTTTAGCATGACTGTAGAGCAAACCAGCTCCCTAAACGATTTGACTTCCCTCGTAGCTAATGGGTTGTTTGTAGAGATACGAAAGTGCAAATCCTTGCGTGGTGTAGCCAAAGTGGGTATCATAGACGTTGAAATTGATGTAGCGGTGATTGGCTTTGAGATAGTAGTATTTATAGACTACATTGAGCATCGAACGCCCTAGAGTGTCTAAAAAATAGTTGCCATAGAGCGAAAACTCCTCACGCTCAATGTTGGCTTGGTCATTGAGAGGTCGTGAGGTATTGACAAGGGAGAGATTGCTCTTTTGCTCTTGGATAAGAGCTTTGGTATTAAACCCTATATTGCCATTACCTATGCTGTAACTTGCTCCAATGGTAGCCTCTAGGATACGATAATCAATCGCACGATTAATCTCTAGCGAAGTTACATCAATAAGATAGACTCCATACCCAATATCGACACTCATATTAAGGCTATCTACAAAAGTAGCGTTATTATCCTTTGGGTAGCGACTATCACTACTAAAACCCATAAGTAAGAGCGGCACAACCCAAAAGATAATGGTTCGATACATCGTGAACTTTCTTATTTTAAATCATGAACAATGGGAGTCCATTTTTTCTCTCATTCTCATCAAGAGGATAAGAACGAGAGAGGATTGGAAAAATTAATCTTGAATGGCTTTTTCGCACTCTTGAATCAACTCATCCAAAAGTTTAACCGATGTTTTTGCCTCTTTTTTGATTTCATACAAAAAATCCATTTCACTTTTAGAAATTTTGTTATCTGCAAAAAAAGTCTCTTTCAAAAGTTTGACCTCTTGCTGACTAATATGTCCATCGCCTAAAGCAAATGCTTTGGCTACTTTACGCCAATCTGCCATATCTGTTTCCTTGTAAATTTAAATGTCACTTTGCAAAAGCTAAAGTATTGAAATTTTACATTGGTATCCATTCAATAAGGCTTAGCTTTGAACGCAATAGAGTTTGACGCAAGTTTAAGCTGCTGCTTTATCCCATTTTTTGCTATAATTCCCCCATGAAAAAAGATATTATTAGCAAAGAACTCCTCAAACACATTGCACGAGATGTCGCTAGGCATATTTTGGGTATTGAAATCCAAGAAAATATGGAACTTATCGACAAAGAGTTTACACGCATCGAAAAGCGTGATGCCGATTTGGTCTTTAAAAACGGTGATGAGATTATTCATATCGAAATCCAAAACGCCAATCATGCCAGAATGCACCTGCGTATGCATCGATACCTTAGCGATATGCTCTTTGAATACGAAAATCTCACCATCAAACAATACCTACTCTATATCGGTCAAGCAAAATGTTCAATGAAAAATAGCCTTACAAAAGATGATTTGCACTACAGATATGCTATAATTGATATGCATACTATTGATTGTGAAACGCTTTTGATGAGCGATGACCCATCGGCTTTGGTATTGACAATATTGTGCGATTTTAAAGATAGAGACAAACAAACCGTTGTCAATACCATTTTGAAACGCCTTAGAGAGCTAAGCGATGATAGAGAGTATGAAAATTATCTCAAAATGGTAAACATACTCTCAACCAATAGAAATTTAGAAAACGAAGTCAAAAAAGGAGCGGATATGCTAAGCGTCGATATCGAAAAAACACCTTTTTATCAATTGGGCGAACAA
>DYTG01000045.1:0-9000 GCA_020726085.1 Sulfurovum sp. | reverse complement strand
AACAAAAAGGTCAAAAAATAGGCGAACACAAAGGGGTGTTGAAAACCGCTATCACGATGATACAAGAGTTTCAACTCTCTATCGAACAAGTAGCCCAAAAGCTTAATATCTCCATGGATGAACTTAAAAAACATTTGGATAAACAAAAGTGAGCAAAAATTTACATTTAATTAGTTTGGGTTGTACCAAAAATCTTGTCGATAGTGAAGTGATGCTAGGACGACTCAAAGAATATACTCTAACCGATGATGCCCAAGGTGCCGATGTGATTATTATCAATACATGCGGTTTTATTGATGCTGCCAAACAAGAGAGCATAAGCACAATACTTGAAATGCATGAGGTGCGAAAAGAGGACTCTATTTTGGTTGTAAGCGGTTGTTTGAGTGAGCGTTACCGTGAGGAACTCGCTCAAGAACTTCCCGAAGTCGATATCTTTACGGGTGTTGGCGATTATGCTATCATTGATGAACTCATAGCCAAAAGAGAGAATCGCTTTAGTCGTAGTGTCTATTTAGCAAACGAAAACGATGAGCGTATCATCACAGGCTCAAACTACCACGCCTATATCAAAATCTCGGAAGGGTGTAATCAGGTATGCAGTTTTTGTGCTATTCCATCATTTAAGGGCAAACTCCACTCTCGCCCCCTTGTCTCTATCATCATCGAAGTGCAAAACCTTGTAAAGCAGGGCTATTACGACTTCTCTTTTGTATCCCAAGACAGTAGCTCTTATGGGCGTGATAGGGGGTATCAAGAGGGTTTGATAGATTTGATTGGGGCAATTGAAGAGGTCGAGGGTGTCAAATCCGCAAGAGTGTTGTATCTCTATCCTTCAACAACCTCCTTTGCTCTTATTGATGCAATAGCCGCATCGTCCATTTTTCAAACCTACTACGATATGCCTATCCAACATATTGATGATGCCATGCTTAAAACAATGAAACGAGGATTTGGTGAAGATAAAACGCTTGAACTTTTGGACTATATGCGCAGCAAAGAGGGGAGTTTTATCCGTTCAGCCATTATTGTAGGGCATCCTAGCGAAACCCAAGAACGCTTTGAAAAGGTATGCGATTTTGTACAAAATTTTGGTTTTGATAGGCTAAGCGTCTTTGAATACTCCAACGAAGAGACGACAAAAGCCTACGAAATGGAGCAAATAGCCGACAATATGAAAGCCCAACGAGCCAAGAAGCTAGGGGATATTGCTATGCAAACCAATCGTAAAGCACTTGAAAAACTTATAGACACTACGATGCAAGTGGTAATCCAAGGCGAAAGCGATGAACATGCCTATCTTTTGAGTGCAAGACCGTTGCAGTGGGCGTTTGAGATTGATGGCGATATACTCATCAACGACACCCACGACAAGCCCATAGAGTACGGTGTTGTGTATCAAGCCCAAATTACACAACTAGCAGGAGATAGACTCCTAGCATCGATACCCTTGTAATATCAAGAAATGGTTGTATTAGAGACCCAAACACTCCCTCTTTTGGAGCATAAAAACCTCCTTGCTTTTTCGGCAGGAGTTGATTCTACCGCACTCTTTTTTGTGTTGTTGCACAAAGGGATTGATTTTGATATAGCATTGGTTAATTATCAAACACGTCCCAGTTCCAACGCCGAAGAGGCTTACGCACTGCAACTTGCCAAGCAATACAACAAAACCTGCTACACCACCAAAGCTCCCCCGATAGAACACCATTTTGAAAAAAACGCACGGGATTTTCGCTACGGATTTTTTGAAACACTTATAGAGAAGCATCGCTACGACAATCTTATTATGGCGCATCAGCTCAACGACCAGCTTGAATGGCTACTTATGCGACTTACCAAAGGGGCGGGAGTCATGGAGCTTGTGGGGCTTGAAACGATAAGCCAACGTCCCAACTACACCCTTATCCGTCCTATTTTGCACCATACCAAAGAGGAGCTATTGGCTTTTTTAAAAGAGCATGCTATTGAGCATTTTGTCGATGAGAGCAACTTTGAGAGTCGTTTTGAACGCAACTACTTTCGCATCCAATTTGCCAATAGACTAATAGAGCAATTCCCCAATGGCATAAAGCAAAGCATGGAATATCTCAAGCAAGACAAAGCCCTTTTGGGTTCAAGCTTTCAAGAGATTTTTCGCTACAAAGAGCTAGTAGTTTTGGAATATTTTCATCACGCCATGATTCCCAAAGCCGTTGATACGACGCTTAAAACATTGGGCTATCTTATGAGCGGGTCACAAAGAGCAGAAGTAGGTGCAAAATCATCGGTAGTGCTAGGGGGTATTTGGGCTATCGAGTACCAAGAGGGCAAAATTTTTATCGCTCCCTACCTAAACGTTGTTATGCCAAAAGAGTACAAAGAGCTTTGTAGAGTCCATAAAATACCCACCAAAGTCCGTCCTTATCTCTATCAAGAGTCCATCGTGCCAAATGTAATCAAAATGTAATAATAGTTTGATTTAATAGTATAGATTTTTGTGTTAAGTCGTACAAATGAGTGAGGAAATATGAAACCCTCATGTTTAAAAAACACAAACAAGAGTGAAAATCCAAGGGTTTCATTCTTGCCGATAGGCAAAGCTTTAGTGAGAGGAATTTTCACTAGGCTTTGCTTAGTGAAAAGGAGATTGAGAGATGAAAAAAGCGTTAATTATTATTATAGAAGATGAAGAAGATATTTTGGAGTTGGTGGAATATACACTGCAAAAAGAGGGATACGATACGATTGGTTTTTTAAACGACCAAAAGCTTTTTCAGGTGCTAGAAGAAGAGGATGTCAATCTTATCATTATGGATAGAAATCTCCCCTCGTCCGAAGGAGCGATGTGTGTCAAAGAGCTTAGAGAAAAAGGTTACGATACTCCCGTCATCTTTTTGACCGCCAAAGATAGCCCCAAAGATATTATTGATGGATTTGAAATGGGGGGCGATGATTATATTACTAAACCCTTCGATATCAATGAGTTTGTCGCTCGTGTCAAAGCCCTTCTTAAGCGAACGCAAAAAAACTACGACGACAATTTGCGTATGCGAGATATTGTCTATATTGCTCACGCCAAAGAGATATACATTGATGATAAAAAACTCAACCTTACCAAACTCGAACTAAGTTTGCTTGTGGAGTTTATGAAAAACAAAAACATTCTTTTGACACGAGAGTATCTGCTCAATACTGTTTGGGGCTATTCCCAAGAGAAAAAAGAGAAAAGTGTTAATGTCGCCGTCAAACGCCTCAAAGAGAAGATAGACCCCGACAAAGACAAAGACTACATCAAAAGTATCCGAGGCGAGGGGTATATTTTCGGATAGTAGATGATACCGCTAATATGCCTCAAATTTTTACAACAATTTTCTTATTACACTTTGCCGTTGTCCCATCAAGCAAAACCTCACTTGCCAAATTTCTAGGGGTAAGCTATCGTAAGATTAAAAAAAAGAGTGTATAATACTCCGATAAATAAATACACAGTAGTAAAAAAGGATTACCATGGGTGTGCCAAGTATGCCAGAGCTTCTTCTTATATTAGCCATTGTTGTGATACTTTTTGGAGCTAAAAAGATTCCCGATTTAGCCCAAGGAATTGGCAAAGCAATCAAAGGCTTTAAAAAAGAGATGAAAGAGGACGACGATGAACCTGTAATAGCCAAAGAGCTAGAGAAAAAAGAGGAAAAACAGGTGGTTCAAGCTTCAACAGCTCAAGAGACCAAAGCCTAATAGCCAAACGGTATGAAAATAAAATCACACATTGCTGCCATATTCCAAGAGGCTTTTACTCAAAGCGGTATTGAGCCTCAAGGAGAGATTGCTATCCATGAAGCTACCAAAGCACAATTTGGAGACTATCAATACAACGGCATTATGCCTCTAGCCAAACTCTACCAAACCAATCCACGTGAAATTGCCACAAAGGTAGCATCCCATATCCAAACCGATGGAGTTATCGAAAAAGTCGAAGTAGCAGGAGCGGGATTTATCAATATTTGGCTTAGCGACAACACGCTCTCACACTACGCCACAAAGGCTCTAGCAGATGAGAGAATAGACGTTGCCATAACCTCTCATCCTCAAACCATCGTCGTCGATTACTCAGGGCCCAATATGGCAAAAGAGATGCATGTAGGACATCTAAGAAGCACGATTATCGGTGATGCTTTGGCAAAGCTTTTTGAGTTTTTGGGACACTGTGTCATTCGTCAAAACCACATTGGTGATTGGGGGACGCAGTTTGGAATGCTTGTTGCCTATCTTGAAGCCCAAGGAGTGGAGCAAAGCGGTGAACTCAAAGACCTCGAAGCTTTTTACAAAGCTGCCAAAAAACGCTTTGATGAAGATGCACATTTTGCCAATACCGCACGTGAGTATGTAGTCAAAATCCAACAAGGCGATACACATTGTCTTGAACTTTGGGAGCGATTTATTGGGATTTCGCTTTCTCATTGCCAAGAGGTCTATCACAAACTTGATGTTTCATTAAGCCCCAAAGATGTCCGAGCAGAGAGTTTTTACAACGAGGATTTGTCCCATATCGTCACCGATCTTGAAAATGCCCACTTGCTTCAAATAAGCCAAGGGGCTAAGTGTGTCTTTCTTGAAAGCGAGGAGATTCCCGTGATTGTCCAAAAGGGCGATGGAGGGTATCTCTATGCTACAACCGATTTGGCGGCGTTGCGTTATCGTGCTACCAAGCTTAAGGCTAATCGCATCCTTTACGTCGTCGATGCACGTCAATCGAGTCACTTTAAAGCGGTTTTTGATGTCGCTCAAAAAGCAGGGTTTGTACCCCAAGAGACCAAGCTAGAACATATCGCTTTTGGTACAATGATGGACAAAAGCGGCAAACCGTTTAAAACCCGTGACGGGGGGACAGTCAAACTCATTGAACTCCTTGATGAAGCACTCATTCGTGCCAAAGAGGCTATCAAAGAGCGTGAAAACTACTCACAAGGTGAACTGGAAACCCTAGCCAAAGTGGTAGGCATTGGAGCGGTAAAATACGCTGATTTATCCATCAATCGCCAATCCAACTATATCTTTGATTGGGACAAGATGTTGAGCTTTGAGGGCAATACATCGCTCTATTTGCAATATGCTTACGCCCGTATTCAAAGTATTCTCAAAAAATACGAGGGAGATGTAGGGGCGTGTGAGATTGCGATAGGCGATGCGATTGAACACACATTGGTGCTTAGCGTTTTAAAATTTGAAGATGTTTTAACCAAAGCTTCGCTTGATGCTACGCCGCATACTATCAGTGCCTATCTCTACGATGTGGCGACCGATTTTATGAAATTTTATGAACAAAATCCTATTCTCAAAGAGGGACTCGAAAAGGCTACCAAAGAGAGTCGTATTGCCATTGCCTCGCTGTGTGCCAAAACGATAGAATTGGGTTTAGAGATTTTGGGCATTAAAGTACTTAATAGACTTTAGAGGAGATGTTTTATGATACGAGTTGTCAAGCGTGATGGCAGGGTTGAGCCATTAGATATTAGCAAAATTCAAAAATATACCGCCGAATCGGTAGAGGGACTTGATAATGTGAGTCAAAGTGAGTTGGAAGTCGATGCCAATTTGCAGTTTCGAGATCTTATCTCTACGACTCAAATACAACAAACGCTTATCCGAACCGCTGTGGATAAAATCGATATCGATAGACCCGATTGGACCTTTGTTGCCGCACGGCTTTTTTTGTACGATTTGTACCACAAAGTTACAGGCTTTACGGGTTACAATCATCTGCGTGACTATTTTATCAAAGGTGAAAAAGAGGGCAGAATCGTAGCGGGGCTCAAAGATAAATACGATTTGGAGGATCTCAATAGCCACATCGACCCCCAACGTGATATGCAATTTAACTATCTAGGTATCCGAACTCTCTACGATAGGTATCTTATCAAAGACAAAAACAATCACCCCATAGAATTGCCCCAACATCTCTTTATGGCAGTAGCGATGTTTTTGGCTCAAAATGAGTTTGACAAGCAGACATGGGCAAAGAAATTTTACGATATTTTAAGCAAATTCGAAGTCATGACGGCCACACCGACGCTCTCCAACGCAAGGACTCCCAGACACCAACTAAGTTCATGCTACATTGGCTCTACACCTGATAATATCGAAGGTATCTTTGATGGCTACAAAGAGATGGCACTGCTTTCTAAATTTGGCGGGGGTATTGGTTGGGATTGGTCATTGGTGCGGGGTATGGGTTCGTTTATCGATGGACACAAACACGCCGCAGGAGGAATAGTTCCCTTTTTAAAGATTGCCAATGATGTTGCCGTTGCGGTAGATCAGCTGGGTACTCGAAAGGGGGCGATTGCCGTCTATATCGAACCGTGGCATATTGATGTCAAAGACTTTTTGGATTTGAAGAAAAACTCAGGAGAAGAACGCCGTCGTGCACATGACCTCTTTCCTGCTCTTTGGATTAATGATTTGTTTATGGAGAGGGTCACCCAAGATGCGATGTGGACACTTTTTGACCCCTATGATGTCCCCGAACTTACAGAGCTTTATGGAGAGGCGTTTGAACAGCGTTTTGTTGAGCTTGAAGCCAATGAGAGCTTAACCAAAAACAAAATACGAGCCAAAGATTTGTGGAAAGAGATTTTACGCAGCTATTTTGAGACGGGCAATCCCTTTCTTACTTTCAAAGATGCCGCTAACAAAGCCAATCCCAATCGCCATGCGGGTCTTATTCGTAGCTCCAATCTTTGTACGGAAATTTTTCAAAATACCGCCCCTAACCACTACGATATTCAAATCACTTTTGAAGATATGAGCCAGTTGGTAATGGGTGAATCAGAAGAGATTAAAGTAGATAGTGGTGTCATGAAGCTTGGCAAAAAGGTTACCGCTCTTGATATCATCGGGGGCAAACAAGTGTGGATGGTGGAGAAGCATCAGCAAGATGGTGATACCGCCGTGTGCAATCTTGCCTCTATCAATCTCTCTCGTATCCACACCCAAAAAGATATTGAACGAGTCGTTCCTATTGCCATTAGAATGCTTGATAATGTCATAGACCTCAACTTCTATCCCCTTGCAAAGGTGAAAAAAACCAACCAAAAGAGCCGTTCTATTGGACTGGGCGTAATGGGCGAGGCTCAAATGTTGGCACAAAATAAAATCGAGTGGGGCAGTAGCGAACACTTTATGAAAATCGATGAGATTATGGAAGCGGTATCGTACAATGCCATTTTGGCTTCAAGTGATTTGGCGTTTGAAAAGGGTATCTATCCTACCTATGAGGGTTCAGATTGGTCAAAGGGCATCTTTCCTATCGACAAAGCCAATCCAGGGGCGTGTAAACTCGTCGATAGAGGCGGACTCTTTGGCTATGCTTACGATTGGGACGCATTGCGAAGCAAAGTCAAAGCCAACGGTATGCGAAACGGCTATCTTATGGCTATTGCCCCCACAAGTTCTATCTCCATTTTGACAGGTACAACACAAGCCATTGAGCCTATCTACAAACGCAAATGGTACGAGGAGAACCTAAGCGGACTCATTCCCGTCGTTGCTCCCAACCTCTCGCCCGATACCTTTAAATACTACACCTCATGCTATGATCTTGATCAACGCCTTTTGGTGCGTGCGGGGGCTATTCGCCAAAAGTGGATAGACCAAGGACAAAGTCTCAACATCTTCATCTCACTAGACAAAGCCAGTGGCAAATACCTCAACGATATCTATCTTGAAGCGTGGAAATTTGGACTCAAATCAACTTACTATTTGCGCAGCCAATCGCCCGAAGCTATCAAAGAGGAAGTGGGCATAGAAGATAGAAGCATAGAGTGCGTAGGGTGTCAATAAAAACCCTACTTTTTCTCCCTCTTTTGGTGCCACTTTTTGCCCAAGAGTGCGTCGTCAATATCCGTATCAACGCCCAAGATGGCTCAACTACTACTATCAATATCCACAACAAAAAAGCTTGTATTGTCAATCTTACCATTGAGGGTGAAAATAATGAAAGCAACGCCTCACTTTCACTAGAGGGTATCGAAAAAATGATTACACTAGCCAAAAGCAAAATAGGTTCTAAATACGAAGATACCAAAATAGGGCCCGATACCTTTGATTGTTCGGGTTTTGTCTATTATGTTTTCAAAGAACACAACATTACTCTGCCTCGTTCCTCGCTTGATCAATCCAAAATAGAGGGCAAATCCTTGACCAAAGAGGAGCTAAAGAGGGGTGATTTGGTCTTTTTTGATACCGACCAAAAAGGATATATCAATCACTCAGGCATCTATTTGGGTAACAGAGAGTTTATCCACGCCTCATCGGGCAAGGCTTATAGCGTTACGGTATCCAATTTAATTTCAGGATGGTACAGGGATAAGTTTTTGTGGGGTAAACGAAAAGCAAAATAGAGTGTGCTATAATAAACAAAAAGGAGTCTCAACGAGTGCAATGAAAAAGGAGTATCTACCCAACTACACCTACTGTGACTATTTGAAATGGGAGGGTAATTGGGAGCTAATTTATGGCATCCCTTACGCTATGGCACCCTCACCAAGTATTGAGCATCAATCCATCAGTAATAATATTGCATGGATATTAAAAGATATGTTAAAAGAGTGCCAAGAGTGCAAAGCACTCTTACCAGTCGATTGGAAGATTAGCGACACTACCATTGTCCAGCCTGATAATCTCGTCATTTGCCATAAACCCATACACAAAAACTATCTCTCCAAAGCTCCCAAGATGATTTTTGAAATCCTCTCGCCCTCAACAGCTATCAAAGACCACAATATGAAATTTGAACTCTATCAACAAGAGGGGGTAGAGTATTACATCATCGTTAATCCCAGTGATGGTATAGCTAAAGTCTATCGATTAAAAGAGGGGCGATACATTAAGATAGCCGATGCCTCGGATGAGTCTATTAACTTTGAGTTGCAAGAGTGCAGTTTTGTTTTTGATTTTGGTAAGATTTGGTAGGTGGCGAAGAGAGGATTTAAATAAGTTCTTGATACACTACAATACAAA
>DYTG01000044.1 GCA_020726085.1 Sulfurovum sp. | reverse complement strand
CATCCCCAAAGCCCAATGCAAAGAGGCTATCCACGCCCTTAGGGTTGCCATGATGCACGATATGGATAAATCCACCATGAAAGCCTTGAAAGAGTTGGTGTGGGGGTGTATGTGTTGATAGGTGGGTTGCAAAACGGCAACTTATTCACCAACTTCTCAAAGGATACCCTTGGGTACTTTTGACTTCATCTGCAATATCATACGTATCAATATGCCCCAAAAGCAAATTCTATTTGGGGGCGGGATAGTACTCTGTACTCCCCAGCTTGTAAATCCTCTAGTGTTAATGTACCAAAGCTAGAGCGGTGCAACGCTGTGACGTGGCTGCCAAGGGCTGCAAACATTCGTCGTACTTGATGGTAGCGTCCTTCGGTGATGGTTAGCTGCATATAGGTATCGTCTATAACGCTCAATTGAGCAGGAAGGCAGGGTGTTTTTTCGCCCTTTAGCATCAGTGTCCCCAAAGCAAAAATACCCAACTTATCATCTTCTAAAGCCCTATCGAGTCTAGCTTCATATACTTTTGGTACTTTGTGTTTAGGGGAGATGAGGCGGTGCAACAAATCTCCATCATCGGTAAGCAAGAGTAACCCGCTTGTCTGTTTATCCAATCTTCCAACGGTAGAGATTTTTGGAACTCTTTTACGCCATCTTTGTGGAAGCAGCTCATAGACCAATCGCCCCTCTCCCTCGTCGTGAGTGCATATATAGCCTATGGGTTTGTGCATCAAAATCACCATCCCAAAAGGCGAATCAAGTGGCTCATTATCAAACAATATCTCATCGTGAAGTACTTTTGTATCGGGTTTAAGAGGAGTTTTTTGAATATGCTTTACGATACCGTTTCGCAGTAAAAATAGAACATCTTTGCGACTGCAATAGCCCAAAGATGAGAGAAGTTTGTCTAGGCGAATTTTTGATTTTTGAACGAGACTCATGCTATTACTCTTGTCAATATGCCCGTTAAGGGAGTTTGAAAGGCATTGTATCTCAAAGAATTTGACAATGAGATTAAAGAGTTCAAAAGCTTAGCCTACATTAATTTTATTTATCTATAATTAGTATTCAACTCATAGTATTAGGATAATAGATGAAAATTCAACTCAAAGATAAAAAACTCAAAGATATTGATGCGCAACTAGAGATTGTTTTTGTGGTCAATAGAGACTTTGAAGATCTCTTCGTGCGAGATGCCAAAGAGCTAAAAAAGCTCAATTTTAAAGCCGAACAAGACAGCACCGCTTTGATAGTAGGAAGCGATAGAATCTATGTAGGCGTTGATGACCTCAAAAGCTACAATCTACGAACCGCAGCCGCAAAAGCAATCAAAGCGATACAATTGACAACCTATAGCACTCTCAAAGTCGCTTCGTATATTAATGAAGATGAAACCTCAATTGAGGCTATGGTGGAGGGATTTATACTGGGTGCTTACCGCTTTGAAAGATACAAAAGTGAAAAATCCAAAAACGTTATCGAATCGATTACTTTTTCAACCCAAAGCTTCAACGCCCAAACGTTGGATATCCAAAAAGCCAAAGAGGCAATTGCTAAAGCCCATGTCGTAGCTACCTCGACCAACTTTACTCGTGACATTGTCAATACTACTCCCGATGATTGTTACCCTGAAGTCTTAGCCGATATTGCTACGCATCTAGCCAAAGAACAAGGATTGGAGTGCAATGTCTTAAAACCCAATGAGATAAAAGAGCAAAAGATGGAGGCACTTTTGGCCGTAGCAAGAGCGAGTCGTCATAAGCCTCGTGTGATTCATCTCATGCACAAACCCAAAAATCCCAAAGCCGTTGTCTCTCTTGTGGGCAAAGGGCTTACCTACGATAGCGGAGGACTTTCACTCAAACCCTCCGAACACATGGTCACAATGAAAGCCGACAAAAGTGGCGGAAGTGCCGTGCTGGGGATTATGAGAGCTGTAGCGATACTCAAGCTCCCTATCGAAGTGCATGGATTTGTGGGTGCGGTGGAGAATATGATAGGAGGCGATGCCTATAAGCCCGATGATGTTTTGGTATCCAAAAACGGCAAAACCATAGAGGTACGCAATACCGATGCCGAGGGGCGTTTGGTACTTGCCGATGTCTTAGCCTATGCCCAACAAGAGGTCAAAGCCGACTATCTCTACGATATGGCAACGCTTACAGGAGCGTGCGTGGTGGGTGTTGGAGAATATACGATAGGGATAATGAGCAACGACTCCAAAGCTTCACAAACGATTGTGGAAGCAGGACGTGAAGTTTCGGGGGAGCTTGTGACCAAGCTTGATTTTAACCGCTACCTCAAAGCCACGCTCAAAAGCAACATCGCCGATATTTGCAACATCTCCAATACACGCTACGGCGGAGCTATCACCGCAGGACTCTTTTTGTCGGAGTTTATCGACGAGAACCACAAAAACAAATGGGTACATCTTGATATAGCCGGCCCCTCTTTTGTCGAACACGAATGGGGCGAAAATCCCATAGGTGCAAGTGGTGCTGGAGTACGTTTGATGGTAGCCACACTTGCGCGTCTTGCCCAATAGAGCATTTTTTCACTCACCTCTCCAGAGGTGGAACGCATACGGAATTTCTTGCAAAATTGGCTTTTTGGTGCATTAAAATGCACACTATCACTATTTTAACCATTGTTATTTCACACTCTCTCCTAAATGGTGGGTTTCACCCGCCCTATAAAGGTTAGGCTTCAGTGTTTGTTTGTTTGCTTTGGAGTGTTTGTAGTATTGGTATCAAGAGTAGGTTTTGGGGGCAAGGTGGGTTTGAGGTGTTTTAGTTTGACAAGTTGTTCGACAATCTTTTTAAAAGTCGGTGCTGCCGATTCGGAGGCGAAGTATTTGTAGGGTTTTTGAGCCTCTATAACAAGGACTCCGATGGTGTAGCGATGGTTAAAGTTGTCGTTGGCAAAGCCTAAAAAGGTGCTGTTGTAGCGTTTGGTATAGCTTCCCCCTGTAGCGATATGCGATGTACCCGTTTTACCTCCGATGATAAGTCCCTCGCATTGAGCCTTTTTCCCTGTACCTCCTTGCACGATTTTTTGCAAAATGGTGTTCATTTTGTGGGCGGTATCTCTGCTCATAACTCTACGATTGGGTTTGGTGGGGGGAAGTGTGTAGTACTCCTCTTTTTGAGTATCCTTGAAGTAGTCTAAGATTTGGGGCGTTTGGGCAATGCCCTCGTTGTTGAAAGCACTATAAGCCTTAAAAAGCTGCATAAAGGTAGCTTGCATACCGTAACCGTAAGCACTGTTGGCACTGTGGAGTGGATGGCGAAGCATAAAGGCTTTTTTGATTTTTCCAGTCAGCTCTCGTGTCAAATCGATACCGCTAGACTCCCCCAAACCAAATCTTCTAAACCCATCATAAAGCTCACGCCCCGAAATACGCCATACGAGTTTGGATATACCCACATTGGAAGAGTGTACGAGTACATCGGTAGCACTCAAAGCGGCAAATTTATCATCATCAGTAATAAGGTAGCGACCAATACGCAACTTTCCATCATCGGTAGGGATGATTTCATCGGGTGTAACCTTGCCTCTATCCATGACGATAGCAAACGAAAGAGGTTTGATAACCGATCCTGGTTCGTAGAGATACTCTGTAAATTTGGGATTGAGGGCTTCAATTTTATCTTGTGTGATACGGTTAGGGTTAAAGCGTTCGCTGCTGGCAAGGGCTAGGATTTTGCCGTTTGTGTTGTCCATGACTCCTGCGATAATCTCTTTGGCACCAACAAAGTCTTTCATGTAATCGAGTACCTTTTCGATACGTCTTTGGAGTTTGAGAGGGATAGCGAGGTGCAAATCCAATCCATCGATAAACTCAACATGGCGGGAGTTGTCACCGTAAACGATATTGCCAACGACGTCTCGTTTGCCCATATAGAAGCCGTCACGTTTAAATTGAATGTAGGTGTTGTAATATCGCTCCAAACCTTTGATGCCATAAGGTCTTGTGTAGCCATCTTGAAGATTGTTACGAGTATAGCCCAATACAGGCGTGAGGGTATCGTCAAGGGGATAGTAGCGACTCTCTCCCACCTCGACAATATCAAGCCCATAGAGGATTTCGACTCCATTGGCATTTTTGATGGGTTTAAAAATCTTCATTTGGCGTAGTTTGTAGGCTAGAGATTTGAGATGATTGGCACTTTTGGCATCAAGGTAGCGGCTAATTACCACACGCCCCTCTATGAGTTCACCCCTATCATCAAGCAAAGAGCTTTTGACTATATCCCTATCCATATCGCTATAAATACTAAAAAGCTCAATAAACAAATCAAGTTTATCGGGATCAATACCCAATGTATTGATGGTAGCTTCATAGATTTTTTTACTGTAGCTTACACGATAGTTATCGGCAGAGACAATGACACCTCTTTTTGAACGCTCTTTGAGCTTGGTCGTCGAAGAGGGCAAATCTCTAGGGGTTTTGATAACGGTATAGGTTCTGTATAAAAAAGTCGAAATAGCTACAAAAATAATAAGGTAGAGAAGCAACAGTTTACTGCTTCGCACATTGGTTGATTGATTTTTTCTATATTTATTCATATTAAATATAATTTTATACGAAATATTCTTTATATTAAGCACATTTTTCGATAAAATAATAAATAAAGATAAATCCCATTACAAAAGGGATAGATGATTAATATTAAATAGTAGAAAGTGCATTCATTATGATTGATAGATCGCTCCTTTTTGCCGTCATGGCACTGCTTGGATTTTCGATAATTTTGAGCTACTCACTCCCCATCTATACCGTTGTTTATTATGAGTACGACTCCAACCACTTTTTGATTCGTCAAGCTGTGGCTGTGGGGGTGGGATTTGTGATGATTATAACGCTTAGTTGGCTCAACCCCAATAGATGGTTTAATGGCATTGGGCTAGGTCTCTTTGGTGTCTTCTTTTTTCTTCTTATTATGATGCAGTTTTTGCCTTCAAGCATTGTCAATGCCGTAAGCGGAGCGAAGCGTTGGATACAATTGGGTTCTTTTTCGATTGCCCCTGTGGAGTTTTTTAAAATCGGGTTTGTCTTTTTTTTGGCGTGGAGCTTTTCACGCAAACTTCTTGATAGAGAGAAGATGAGCTTCAAAGAGGAGATTAAGGTCTTTTTGCCTTACATTATTGTCTTTTTTGTAGCGGTATTGCTTATTGCGATACTCCAAAAAGATTTGGGGCAAGTGGTGGTACTAGGGGGGACTTTGGCGGTACTTTTTTTGTTTGCAGGAAGCAGTTTCAAGTTTTTTCTCACGCTTTTAGGGAGTGCTTTGATGGGAATGGGGGCGTTGATACTCTCAGCACCCCACCGAATCCAACGGGTAGCGAGTTGGTGGGGAGGCGTACAAGATACCGTATTGGCGATTTTTCCTTTTGAGGTGGTACAAGATCTCAAAGTCCAAGCCTACGAAGAACCCTACCAAATCTCCAACTCCCTCAATGCCATACACAACGGCGGTTTTTGGGGCAAAGGATTGAGTGGTGGACAATTTGAACTAGGGTATCTAAGTGAAGTTCATACCGATTTTGTATTGGCAGGTATTGCCGAGGAGTTTGGCTTCGTGGGTATTTTGCTGGTGACGGGATTGACACTTTTTATCACCTATCGTATCTTCAAAATCGCCGCTATGGTACAAAATCCTACACACTATCTCTTTTCGGTAGGCGTGGGACTCATTATTGCCCTTTCGTTTATCATCAACAGTTTTGGAATTACGGGACTCTTTCCTATCAAAGGCATTGCTTTGCCCTTTTTGAGCTACGGAGGGTCACACATTATGGCCTCTTCGTTTGCTATCGGGTTGATTTTGATGATCTCCAAAGAGCGCGTCTCTAAAGAGGAGATAGACCAAAAGCTACTCGAAGATATGAAGCAAAGATTTTAGATACCAAGTTTTTCAAACCAACCATTTTGTTTGAGAGTTTCGCATCTATCATTAAAATGTTTCATTATTGCACTATCAAAAGAGAGTTGTTTCACGTTTGATCCTTAATATAATCTAAAATACCTGCACGAGCTACACGAGATATTTGGAAAAATATGTTAAAATTGCATATTAAACCGATGAGATATACAAAAGCAACACAATGAGAGAGCTACAGAGCATTTCTAAAAACCAAAATTACTCCTACAAGCGACAATAAGATTTTAAACTCATAGCAAAAAGAGGCTACAATGGTCTATCAAAGTGCCAAAGGATAGATGTCACAGTAGTAGCTTGGGTTGATACGCTAGGAGCCAAAACGATCAAGGGCTTCGTGAGAGTGTTTGATATTTTTCGTTTTGCATGGAATATCATCATCTATTTAGTCAATCCTTCTAGCCACAATCCCGCTATGCGTTGTGTCATTGTCAAACAAATCTACTTTACCGCCGTGGAGATTATCCCTCTTTTTATGGTGATTGCGGTGGTTTTTGGCTCGGTTGTTATTGACGTAGTGATTGCCTTTGCGGCGACGTATGATTTGCAAGAGCATATAGGCTCTATCATTCTTACCTTTGTTATGAATGAATTTGCTCCTTTTTTTACGGCGTTGCTTATTGCGTTGCGTTCGGGTGCGGCGATTAATATCGAAATAGCCGTCATGCAAGTCAATAATGAAATGAACGCTTTAAGGGCGTATGGGATTGATATTGTCAATTATCTCTTTTTGCCTCGCATTATCAGGGGAATGATGAGTATTACTTTGTTGTCACTGATGTTTGCTATTATATCGACCGATTTTCTCGCCGCTTCGCTTATTAAAGAGAGGCTTATCTTTACGCAAAAAGAGGAGATGGTACAACTCGCCTCGCAATACGGCTACAAAAAAGCTGTAATCTTTTGGCTACAAGAGAGTCTCAAAAATAGCACGAGTACTCAAAAAAAGAATTGTGAAACAAAAAATAGAGCTGTTGCGATAGTGAACTAGGACGAGGCGTTCAAAAGACAAAATATTGTGCTATAATCTTTTTTAATTTTGAACAAAAGGAGAGTTCGATGAATAACGGTATTGTGGTCATGACAGGCGGAGGTACAGGAGGGCATTTGGCTATCATCAAAGCCGTCAAAAAGAAGCTTCCTTATCATCGATTGATTTATGTAGGTTCAAGCTTAGGGCAAGATAAAAAGTGGTTTGAAAACGACGGAGATTTTTTTAAACGCTATTTTTTGGATACAAGGGGCGTGGTCAATCAAAATATATTTGGCAAAATAGGCTCACTCTATCTTTTGGCAAAGGCTTTTTTGAAGTGCCGCCAAATCATCAAAGAGTTGCAACCCAAAGTGATTTTTAGTGTCGGTGGATTTAGCGCAGCACCTATGGCGTATGCAGCGAAATGGATGGATATTCCGCTTGTTATCCATGAGCAAAACGCCCATATTGGACGACTCAATGAAAAACTCCAACCCTATGCCAAATACTTCATCTCCTCCTATTTGGAGAGTTCACCCATTAGTGCCTATCCTATCAAAAGTGAATTTTTTACCAAACAAAGAGTACGAAGTCACGTCAAATGTATCCTCTTTTTGGGCGGTTCGCAAGGGGCGGTAGCTATCAATCAACTAGCCCTTTCACTCGCACCAAAATTAAGCGAACAAGGCATCAAAATCATTCACCAAACAGGTGAGGGTAATCTTGAAGAGGTGAGTAGCCAATACAAAAAGCTAGACATAGAAGCCAAAGTCTTTGACTATAGCGATAAAATCTCTTCTTATATGAATGAAGCCGATTTGGCTATTTCCCGTGCGGGGGCTTCGAGTCTTTGGGAGCTTAGTGCCAATGGTCTCCCTGCTATCTACGTCCCCTACCCCCACGCTGCCAATGACCATCAATACCACAACGCTAAGTTTTTGCTCGACCAAGAGGTAGCGTGGATAATGCGTCAAGAGATGATAGATGAAGCAGAGATTTTAGCTATCATTCAAGAGGATATGAGTGGCAAAAGCACAAAGCTTATGAGTCTCGTGGAGCAAAACGGCGATATGAAAATCGCTACACTGCTAAAAGAGTTTTTGGATTAGGGTTATTTTATCTTATTCTAAACTTTATAGTATATAATTCTTTTATTATTTATCATTAAAGGTTTTATTGTGTCGCAACATTATACATCGGTTATCTCTACGCTCTTTGGCAAATTTGCCAATACGGAGTTTTTTAAACCCATTCAAGTACTTATCAATCACGCCTATGTTACATTTTTGGGGCTTGATATGAGTGAGTTTGATAAACCTAGCCACTACAAAAGCCTCAATAAACTCTTCACACGAGAGCTGCAAACACCTAGAGTACTCAATCCCAACCATACGCTTGTCTCTCCTGTTGATGCCCTCGTGAGTGAGTGCGGCAAAATCAAAGAGGGAAGTGTCTATCAAATCAAAGGGATGGAGTACAGACTTGATGAGCTTTTGGGCAAACACCATACAGGATACGATAAGATGCTCGAGGGGGGTGAATATATCAATTTTTACCTCTCACCCAAAGATTACCATCGCTACCATATTCCCATGGATATGGATATTGTAAGCCTTACGCATATACCAGGGAAGCTCTATCCCGTCAATACCCCATCGCTTCAAAAACGCAAAAATCTCTTTATTGAAAATGAACGCATCGTGATTCACGTCAAAGATAGAAGTGCAAAAGTCCATTTTTTGATACTTGTGGGGGCATTGAATGTGGGTAAAATGGTGATAAACTTTGACAAACGCATCCAAACCAATGCCAAAGCAGATGAGGAGTCACACTACGCCTATGAGGCTACATCGATGAAAATAGGTGAGCTTTTGGGATGGTTCGAGATGGGTTCGACTGTGGTACTTCTAAGTCAAGAAGATGCCATTGTCCCCGATGTCAAAGTGGGACAAAAGGTCAAATTTGGTGAACGAATCGGAGGATTGTTGTAGTCATGCCCAAAAACAAAAGTCTCTATATCTTTGATATGGATGGCACACTCATTGATAGCTCTCAGGCTATTATTCATGCCATTAATTTCGTTCGAGACAATATGGCCCTATCACCCCTAGAAGATAGCTACATCCTTGAGGGTATCAATGATGAGCGTATCAACCCTGCTCAATACTTCTACGGTATCGAACGCTTTGAGCCTATTCATGAGGAGTGGTTTGCACACTACTACACGCTCCATCACGACAAAGAGATAGCACTCTATGAGGGCATTGGCGATATGCTAGAAGCTCTCAAATCCAAAGATGTTCAGCTGGCTATTGCCACCAATGCCTATCGTACCACCGCCGTTGAGTCGCTTAAACATACGGGTATTTACGAGTTTTTTGATGCCATAGTGACCGCTGATGATGTCAACAAGGTAGGCAAACCCCATCCTGATATGCTTTTGAGACTCCTTGATACTTTGTCTATTTTACCCCATGCGTCAATTTTTGTAGGCGATAGTCACAAAGATAGAGTTGCTGCCCAAAAAGCCTCTATCGATTTTTTGATGGTCAATTGGGGATTTGGCAACCACGATGAGGGTGCAATCGAGACACCCACAAAACTCTACGAGATATTGATTTAAGATATGGATGAAAAACTTTTAGATACCCTTATCATTTGCCCCAAATGCCAAACACTTCACTCCATCGTAGAGCTTGAAGAGGATACCAAAGCCCACTGCGCTACTTGCAACGCTCTACTCTACAAAGAGGATGCTTGTTTGGTGGACAAAATGATAGCTCTTTCGCTTTCGGCGTTGCTCTTTTTTATTATCTCCAATAGTTTTGTGATTGTTCAAATCGATCTCTTCGGAAGTGAAGAGTTTATGAATGTCCCCTCCATGCTTTTGCATCTTTTTGATAGCGGTTTTTATATCGTGGGGCTTTTTTTGTCTCTCTTTTTATTTATTTTGCCCTTTATGACGATTAGCATCTATCTTTTGCTAGGCGTTGCCTATCGGTTGGGTTGGAGTGGGGCGTATGCCAAGCATTTGCTTATTACGCTCTCCAATATCAGGCTTTGGAATATGGTGGATATTTTTTTGATTTCGATATTGATTGCGATGGTTAAATTGGTTGATTTGTTTGGTTTGCACTTGGACATTGCTTTTTATTCGCTTATCATTTATGTACTACTGGATATCTATCTATCCAAATCGATTAAGATGTTTAATTTGTGGAGAGAGTATGAGCGTCGATATCAATAGGCTTGATTTGGTACGTTGCCCCAAATGTGAAGCGGTCAATATAGATACCCACAGCGATATTGTATGCAGACGGTGTGAGCAAAAAATCTTCAACGATACCGCCATTGCCAAACGACGAACCATCGCCTATCTTGTGACGGGCATTATCTTTTTTGTGATAGCCAATATCTATCCCATGCTTATTATCGATAAATTTGGTGCTCTTGAAAAAGGGACGATTATTAGCGGAGTAGTTGAGTTGTGGGTGTCGGGTTCCTATGTCATTTCGGCAATCATCTTGATAGCATCAATTTTTATACCTATTATTAAGTTTATATTGCTAATATACCTTCTTAGTAGCACCAATCATCGCCAAAGCGATAAAAAACATACACTTTTTCATATTACTGAAGTGATTGGTCCATGGTCAATGATTGATGTTTTTGTAGTAGCGATACTCACCTCGCTCGTACATTTGGCCAATATCAAAATCATAGCGGGTATGGCAGCTTCAGCGTTTGCCTTGATGGTCTTTTTTACGCTTTTGGCTGCTCTATCGTTTGATACACGATTGATTAAACACTCTAGGAGTTCTTAAAAAATTATGTCGATACAAACACCCATCGTCAATAAAAAAAACGGATTAGGATTTTTAACCTCTATTTGGATTGTGCCTATTGTTGCTATCATTATCTCCCTCTCACTTGCCTACAACCATTTTTCACAACTAGGACCCGAAATTAAAATCTATTTTAGTTCCAGTGCGGGTCTCAAAGTAGGGCAAAGCAAAGTAAAATACCGCAACGTCGATATAGGTGTCGTAACAAAAATTTTGCTCAATGATGATAATGGCGTTATCGTGCTTGTACGTATGGAGAAGGGTACTAAGAAATATCTCAACAATGAGTCCAAATTTTGGATTGTCAAACCCGAAGTCGATAGCTCGGGCGTATCAGGATTGGAGACTATTTTGACGGGCACTTATATCAATCTCTATACCCAAAAGGACAACTCCTACAAAAAAGTCTTTAGTGGACTAGAAAAGCCCTATGAGGTTCACGACAGCGGATACCGTTTTATTTTGACGACCAACAAAGCTACCAATGTCAAAATAGGCTCACCCATTTACTATCGCAACATTCAAATTGGCAAAGTTGATACGATTGAACTTGACGATGAGTTGGCACTAAGTATCAATGTCGTTATTCAAGATGAGTATCGCACATTTATCAACCGAAGCACAAAGTTTTGGGTACAAAGCGTTATGGATTTCAATTTTGAAAACTCCAATTTTAATATGAACTTAGCCCCACTAAGTAATATGCTCAAGGGAGGCGTTGAGATATTTACCAATCCCAATATCAAAGATACCTCTTTACCTCCCAATTTCAAATTCACGCTCTACCCCAATAAAGTCTCCTCCCTCAACAAAAAAATAGGACTAGGAGGAGAGTATATCCAAAAGTTTGCCATTGATTTTGATGATCGTATCTCCAAACTCGATATGTATGCAAGTGTGAAGTTCAAAGGCTTTATCGTAGGTGAAGTGACCGATATTAACTACAACTTTGATACTAATGTGGGTAAAATACGCTCGATTGTCAATGCCAATATCGACACCTCGGCTTTTTTGGATCAAGATTTGCCCAAAGTTAGCGGATTTGATAATCTCAAAGAGGCGGTCAAAAAAGGGTTAAGGGCTAGAGTCGATGCCGAAAACCCCCTCACGGGTACACTCTATATTGATTTGGACTTTATCCAAGATGCCAACAGTAGCCAACACATTGCCTATCTTGAAGACAAAATCTATCTCTTTCCCTCTTATCGTATGAAAGAGAGCAAGATTATGGAGAGTATCAACGATATATTGGAAAAAATCCAAAAGTTGCCCCTCGAGGAGTTGCTACGCTCAACCAATGATTTGATAGCAAACGCCAATGAACCTTTGACAAAATTGCTCAATGAGTTGCAAACCACGCTCAAACTTACCAACCAAATGTTGGCAAAAAACGACACGCAAAACTTGCCAAAACAGCTCAATCAAAGCATTCAAAAGCTCAACTTAGTGCTTCAATCAACCCAACAACTTATGAATGGAGATAGCCAAAAATCGCTTTTAGCAAGTCAAATTACAACCATGCTTAAAGAGCTTACGAATGCCTCAAAATCGATGAATACATTGATTCAAAAACTTGACAAAAAACCCAACGCCTTGATATTAGGAGAGTAGAAGATGAAAAAAAGAGATTTAATATTTGCTTTGATAGCCCTAGGAACACTCTCGTGTAGCTCCAAAAATCAATACATTATCAACCTCGAAAAGCCCACCCAATCACCAAAGTCTATCTACAAAAAAGTAGGCATAAGCTCTTTGAGTCTTCCTAACTATCTGCTTAAGTATCCTATCGCCAAACGAGTAGGGAGAAGTAAAATCGAGTATTTGGAGGCTCATATTTGGGCTGATAGGCTGGATGATTCGCTTAAGCGTGAACTTATTAAAGTACTACAAGCCCACTCCACCAACAGCGAAATTATCAACTACCCATGGGGAGCTTTGCCCGATGTAAGTGTGGAGATTGTAATTAATGAGTTTATTGCCACAAATAATAGCGTGGTATTGGACGTAACGGCGAAGCTCTACTTTCACAAGAGCCAAAAAACCCAAATCCATCGTTTCCATCAATCCAAACCCTTTGGTGGGAAAAATGAGGATATTGCAGTAACAATGAGCCAACTCTTTGGTGATTTTGTTGATAAATTAAGTTACATTTTAGCTAAATAATAGAAAAGAAAAGTTTTTTTAAATAATTATTGCAAAAAATTAAATGAAATCAAGATATAATAACAACCATGGCATTGGACGAGGAGAGATAGAGGGAGTGAGAGTTTAGTGCAGTGTGTGAT
>DYTG01000172.1 GCA_020726085.1 Sulfurovum sp. | reverse complement strand
TTACACGGGCAAAGAGGTTTTTGTATGTAACCTATCCCCAAAAAAGAACGATGCCGTGGGGCGGGTTTAGAAACAAAAGGATTTCGAGATTTTTAGAAGTTTTTGAAAATGAGATACAATTAACCCCCATCGTAGTATAATGACAAAAAAAGGAGAAAAAATGACGCTATTGGATGAAGATGTGGAGTACAAATCGATTATTTATCAAGAGGGGATGTTGGGGTCGTTGGTGTTGGGTGGTTCTAAAGTTGATCCTATTAAATTTAGTGAGTTTATCAACCGTAACGCTCAGAACGGTTGGCGTGTGGTAACCATGGAGAAGGATATTCGCCGAATGTTGCTCTTTTTTAAACGAGAAGCTTATGTGATTTTGATGGTTAGGAGAAAGCGATGAAGATAGCGACGATTGTCTCTTCGATTTTGCTTTTTGTATGGGTGATTTTGACCATGTTTGTGATTTGGACGGATACTCTTAATGAAGCACTCTATGTGAAACTATCCATGACGATAGGTATTGTCGTAGTCGCTACCATCCTCATAGCCATAGCTCTTAGAGAGTATGGGCAAGAGAAAGCGATGAAAGATCACAACTATTTGGATTAGAACACATTTAAGCCAAATGGTCATTGAGATATTCAATCAAAAATTGGGTATGATAGTGTTTGAATGCTTGAAGGGCATTTCCAAAACTTAGATTGCTTTGCCGTTTGCTCTTTGTTGTAAACGCTTAATCTATCAAAAGAGTTTTTGGAGATCTCTTTGACGAAGCTATAAACTCCCATACTAGGAAAGACTTTGCAAGATAATCTCTACAATCTCAATATCGAAAGAGCCGTACTCTCTTCGGTACTCTTTGACCCCAATACCTACGAAGAGGTAGCTGCCAAACTCAACCGTGAAGATTTTTATCTCCCTTTTCACCAGCATATTTTTAGGGCAATGGAGCAACTTTATATCGAAGATAAGCCTATTGATGATGAGTTTTTGCGTCAGCGACTCCTAAAAGAGAAGCACTTTGACGAAAGAGCCATGCTTGATATTCTCTCCTCTAATCCCATTACCAATACTGCTGCCTACATCGATGAAATCAAAGCCAAATCGACCAAAAGACTCTTAGCCACTCTAGCAACGGAGATCAAAAAAGTCACTTTAGAGGATGATTTACCCGCTCTTGATGTGATGAATTTGGTGGAAAAAAAGCTCTACGAGATAACCCAAAACTCTACCAATAACGATTTTCGCTCCGCTCAAGAGATTACCCTCTCAATGCTTGATGATATTAATCGCCTCAAAGCTTTGGGCAACTCCAAGCTTATCGGTGTCGATACGGGATTTAAAAACCTCAACGACAAAACCAGCGGATTTGGCAAAGGGGATTTGGTCATTGTCGCCGCTAGACCAGCGATGGGCAAAACAGCCCTTGTACTCAACATGGCACTCAAAGCCATTGAGCGTGATGAGGGAGTGGCTATCTTCTCGCTTGAAATGCCCGCAGAACAACTGATGCTACGGATGCTCTCTGCCAAAACCTCTATTGCGTTGCAAAATTTGCGTGTGGGGGATCTTAACGACGATGAGTGGGGGCGATTAGCCAATGCAACTGAAACAATTAGCAAAAAGAGGCTCTTTGTCGATGATGGAGGGTATGCTACGATTCACCATGTGCGTAGCAAATTGCGAAAACTCAAATCCCAAAATCCCCAAATTAGTATGGCGATTATCGACTACTTGCAACTTATGAGCAGTGACAATCGAGAATCCAGACAACAAGAGATTTCTGAGATTTCACGGGGGCTTAAACAGCTAGCACGTGAGCTTGAGATGCCCATCATCGCCCTTTCGCAGCTCAACCGTGGGCTTGAAGCGCGTGACAACAAACGCCCCATGCTAAGCGACCTTCGAGAGTCGGGAGCGATTGAGCAAGATGCCGATATTATTTTGTTTGTTTACCGTGACGATGTTTACCGTGAAGCCAAAGAGAAAGAGAAAGAGATGAAAGCCAAATCCGATGGCAAAGAGTACAAAAGCGAGTATCAAAAAAAAGAGGAAGAAGAGACCGAACTCATTATCGGCAAACAGCGAAACGGTCCTACGGGTACGGTCGATTTGCTCTTCCAAAAACGCTTCACCCGTTTTGTCGATAAGATTTACGGCTCAACCCCTTACGAGATTGTCTTCGATGAAAATAGCATCGATATGCGTGAAGGAACCATTAGTATGCCACCGATTTAACCCTAAGTAATGGTTATCAAGGTATAATTAAAGTGAATTTGAAAGAGGAGTGAACCGCTATGAAAATCAAACAAATAGAACTCAAAAAGTATAAGCAATTCAAAGATTTAACACTTGATTTAACCTATCCCAAAGGGCATAAAAAAGAGGGGCAACCCTTGGATAAGATTTGCATTATTGGGCAGAGTGG
>DYTG01000043.1 GCA_020726085.1 Sulfurovum sp. | reverse complement strand
TGATGGTATCTTTGGTGGTGATGTCTTTTTTCATGGAGGGGATTATAGCATAAAACGAAAAAAATTAACGCCAATAATGGTATAATCCTTTTTCTAAAATAACAAGGTGGAATATACAATGAACCAAAAACGGGTTGCGATTATTGGATTGGGGCTAATGGGTGGCTCTTTGGGATTGGCTATCAAAAAGGCTTCAAACAACTACTACATCATTGGCTTTGATCACAACAAAACGCATCAAAAAGAGGCATTGGAGCATGGGTTAGTTGATGAGTGCAGCGATGATAATGAGCGTATCACGCAGTGCGATATTATCATTTTGGCTATTCCCGTTGATGCCATTGTCCAAACCATCAACGCTTTTGAATCGGTTGCACCCCATACGACTATCATTGATTTGGGCAGCACCAAACACAAAATCTCAACCTCCATCAAAGCCTCGCTTCGTACCCATTTCGTAGCCGCTCACCCCATGGCAGGGACCGAGAAGTGTGGCCCTAGTGCAGCTTTTGATACGCTCTATAATGATAAAGTATTGGTACTGTGCGATATTGATAAATCAGGCGAGTATCAAGTCCAAGTGGCTCGTGAGATATTTACGCTTATCAATATGAAAATCGTAGAGATGGATTCGTATCAGCACGATATACACGCCGCTTATATTTCGCATATGCCCCATGCCCTTAGCTACGCTCTAGCCAATGCCGTACTCAATCAAGAAGACCCCAAAAGCATCTTGACACTAGCAGGAGGAGGCTTTAGGGATATGAGCCGTATCGCCAAAAGTTCGCCTACTATGTGGGAGGATATTTTTCGCCAAAACAAAGAGAATGTGTTAAGTTCGATTCAATGCCTCAACAAAGAGTTGCACAAGTGCGAAGCGTTGATACAAGAAGAGGATTGGAATGGACTCAATAGCTGGATGGCCAAAGCCAATGCTTTGCACCAAATACTCTAAAAGGCAGACGATGAAACTATTAGTCGTGGGTGATTTGATGCTTGATTGTTATCTTTGGGGCAAGTGTGAACGCATCTCTCCCGAAGCACCCGTGCAAGTGGTCGATATTGCCCAAGAAGATAAGAGACTCGGAGGAGCGGGGAATGTAATCAACAATCTATTGGCTTTTGGTGCAAACGTTGGGGTTCTTTCGGTAGTGGGCGATGATGATACCGCTAGTGAAATTCAAAAACTTTTAGAGGGGGTTGAGCAGCATCTGGTCACCCAAAAGGGACGCAAAACCTCCCAAAAGAGCCGTATTATCGCCTCGCATCAGCAAGTAGTACGCTACGACAAAGAGTCCAAAGAGGATATTAGCCCCGCTTCACAAGGGCAAATTTTGACGATTTTCAAAGCCATTATCCCCCATTTTGATAGCCTTATACTCTCTGATTATAGCAAAGGAGTTTTGACCCAAAGCCTAACCCAAGAGCTTATTGTCATTGCCAATAGTCACTCCATCAAGGTTTTGGTCGATCCCAAAGGGAGCGATTATAGCAAATACAAAGGGGCTTATCTGCTCACTCCCAACAAAAAAGAGGCACAAGAGGCGACACACATCGCTATCAAGGACTCCAGGGGACTACTACAAGCCCTACAAGCCCTGCAAGATATTGCTGCTGTTCCTTTGATAACGCTTAGCGAAGAGGGAATTGCCCTGCTTCACAATGGGCAGCTCATTCAAAAACCCACCGTCGCTAGAGAGGTCTATGATGTCACGGGTGCGGGGGATACGGTGATTGCCTCTTTGGCTTTTGGGTTGGCACAAGGCAAAGATATTCTCTCGTGTGTAGAGTTTGCCAATGCCGCAGCAGGGGTAGTTGTCGGCAAACTGGGAAGTGCAAACGCCACGCTTGATGAGATAGAGGAGTACAAAAGCTCACTTCATCAAAGCTCTATCGCCTCGCATATCAAAAGCTTTGAAGAGATTACAACAATCGCCCAACGCCTCAAAGCCCAAAACAAAACCGTTGTCTTTACCAATGGATGCTTTGATATTTTGCATCGTGGCCATGTGGAGTATCTTGACACCGCCAAATCTTTTGGAGATGTTTTAATTTTGGGTCTCAATTCTGATAGTAGCGTACGCCGTCTCAAAGGTGAGAGCCGCCCCATCAATAGCCAAGAGGATAGAGCCTATATCCTTGCTGCTCTTGAGAGTGTCGATTATGTGGTGATTTTTGATGAAGCAACGCCCTACAATCTTATTCAAGCCCTCCAGCCCGATATTTTGGTCAAAGGCGGCGACTACAAAGACAAAGAGGTAGTCGGTAGCGATATTGCCAAAGAGGTAAAACTCGTCGATTTTGTAGAGGGGCGTTCCACAACCCAAACCATAGCCAAGATAGAGTCTACTGTGCGTGCAAACAATTGCGTTTAAAGCGATGAAATGTTTATCAAATAAGCATTATTTTATGCTATAATGCCCACGATTTGCCAAGGTGGCTTTGCTTAGCACAAAGGAGATTTAGAGGTGAAAAACAAAAAAGTTATAGGTGCCAAAGAGAGTATATCCATTATTGATTTGGAGCTTTTTAATCTTGATGCCAAAGTCGATACGGGAGCTGATTCCAACGCTTTGCATTGCGATGATATTTGGATTGACGGCGATGAGGTGGAGTTTACGCTACTTGATGAGATTCATCCTGCCTATCACGGCAAAACCATGCGTTTGCCCATCCACAAAATCAAACGTATCAAAAGCTCCAATGGATTGATGCAAGAACGTGCTACTATTCGAGTCACGGTAGCGTTTTTTGGCAAACGATACAAATCGGTTATCTCCTTGACGGATAGAAGCGATATGAAATACCCTATGCTTATCGGTCGTAAATTTATGAGTGGTCGATTTTTGGTCGATGTATCCAAAGAGTATCTAGGCACAAAGGAATACTAATGCTAGTCTATATTTTATCACGTAACGAAACACTCTACTCAACCCAACGTCTAGTAGAAGCAGGAGAACAAAGGGGCTGGAAGATGCGCGTCATTGATTATCTTCAGTGTTCTATTGAGATTATGAAGGGGGAGCTAATGGTCAATTATCACGGCGAACAAATCCCCGCTCCCGATGCTATCATTCCTCGTATTGGGGCGAGTCGTACCTTTTACGGTACTGCCATGGTTCGACACTTTGAGATGATGGATGTCTTTACTGTGACGGGCTCGTTGGCTATCAAGCGAAGTCGTGATAAGTTACGCAGTTTGCAAATTCTCTCCAAAAAAGGGATTGATATGCCCCGTACCGTCTTTGCCTCCAATAAATCGAGTGCCAAAGATATTATAGCCCTAAGCGGTGGAGCACCTTTGGTGCTGAAGATACTTGAAGGAACCCAAGGAGTAGGTGTAGTACTGGTTGATAGCGACAAGGCTGCCAAATCGGTACTTGAAGCCTTTTACGGCATGGATGTCAATTTGCTTGTGCAAGAGTTTATCGCCGAAGCAGGAGGGGCGGATATCCGAGCCTTTATTGTCAATGGTGAAGTCGTGGGCGCTATGAAACGCCAAGGAGCCGAAGGGGATTTTCGCTCCAACCTCCACCAGGGTGGCAAAGCCGTAGCGCATAAACTCAATCGAAAAGAGAAAACCATCGCTTTAGCCGCTGCAAAAGCGATGGGATTAGGGATTTGCGGCGTTGATATGATACCCTCCACCAGAGGACCGCTTGTCATGGAGGTAAACTCCTCTCCTGGACTTGAAGGAATTGAAAAATCGACGGGTATTGATATCGCAGGGAGAATTATGGACTACATTGCAACCAATGTAACTCCCAAAGAGAATAATGATGATAGCAAGAAAAAACGACGCAAAAGAGATAATATAGGAGCATAATGGAACTTTTTTACGATATTTTAAAACAACTTATTCGTGTACCCAGTGTAGTGGGTGCTGAACACTCTTTTTTTATGTTTCTCAAACGAGAACTTGAAGAGCTTGAACTAAGCGTTGAGTACTACGATGGATTGCTTGTGGCTACAGGAAACAACCCCCCCAGCGGTTACTTATCGGCTCACGTAGATAGGCATGGGCTTATCTGTACAGGACGCAATGAGTTTCAATACGCCGCCTTTATCGCCAAAAACCAAGCCGATTTGCAAGGTACATCCAACTCTGAACAGATGCTCAAAAGCTTCACTACCCGTTTTGTGGATCAAAAGGTACAAGCTTATCAACCCTATAGCGGTAGCTATTTGGGGATTGGAATCATCGAAGATGCTTTTTTGTGCCAACGGCGTAACAACATTATCTTCAAAGTCGCTGGATTTGATCACTTACTTCCCTCTACGCCTATTGCTTTTATGGACAAACTCACCATTGAGGATAATTTAGTCTCAGCCCAGCTTGATAACGTCCTCTCCGTTGCTATCATCCTCTATCTATACCATTTGGGCTATCAAGGTACGGCTTTTTTTAGTGCTTCCGAGGAGGCGGGAAAAAGTTGGCGTTTTGTGCTGGAATGGTTTAGACGTTTTGACAAAACCACTGAAGAACTTTTGGTACTTGATACGAGTCCCTATCCTACTTTGGAAGAGATTGCCAATTTGGATATTGTACTGCGTAATCGTGACGAAAACGGTTATTTTCACTCCCCACTCAAAGCTGCAATCAAAAAAATTGTACAGACCAAAAAGATTAAATACCACTTCAAAGATACCTATCTCAAAAACAAAATGATGCAAGAGGGGATTACAAGCGGTTCTATTGGCGTTACAGAGTTGGGACGCTTAATTCATGCTACCAAAACTATTCAAGGCACAACGTTGCAAATTCCTACCATCGGATACCATACCGTCAATGAGACGACTTACAAAAAATCCATTGATGCCGCAATAGAGATACTCAAATCCCTCTACGATTTGCACTAACACCAAAAGGAGATTTTTTATGCACATTTTAACCATCAATTCAGGCAGCTCCTCCATCAAATCCAAACTTTTTGACGACGATAGAGAGTTGCTCTCTGTTACGATTGAAAAAATTGGCGAACACCTCTCCATCGTAACGTCAAAATACAACACGATTATAGAGGAAGAAGAGCTTGTAATCGCCTCACACCAAGAGGGTTTTGTGGCGATGCAAAGAGTTATTACAACAAGTGGAATTGATGCGATTGAAAAAGTAGCCCATCGAGTGGTACATGGTGGCAATCTCTTCGTAGAACCTACGTTGCTTGATAACGATGCAATTGCTCAAATTGACTCCATCTCCTCATTGGCTCCCTTACACAACCCTTCCAATCTATTGGGTATTAAAGCCGCTAGAGAGGTCTATCCACATGCTCAGCACTTTGCTGTTTTTGATACCGCTTTTCACCAAAGTATTCCCGATTATGCCTACCGCTATGCTATCGACAAAAAATATTACGAGGTTGATAAAATCCGTCGATACGGCTTTCACGGCTCATCGCATGGCTTTGTTGCCAAAGAGTTTGCCAGACTTTATGCTATCCCAAGCCCCAATCTCATCACCATTCATCTAGGCAACGGTGCAAGTATCGCAGCTATCAAAGAGGGCAAAAGCATCGATACCTCCATGGGCTTCACGCCTCTTGAAGGATTAGTAATGGGAACAAGAAGCGGTGATATGGATCCCTCTATCGCTTTGCTTATCGCTCAAAAATACAACCTAGCCCCCCAAGAGGTCGATACGATACTCAATAAACGTAGTGGATTATTGGGTATTTGCGGTATGAATGATATGCGTGAGATTATCAAGGCTTCTCAAGATGGCAACGACGAGGCTACTTTGGCGATTGAGATATTTTGCTACCGTATCAAAAAATATATCGGGGCTTATCTCGCTGTTGTGGGTAAACTTGATGGTATTGTTTTTACAGGCGGGATAGGAGAGAACGCCCCGCTTATTCGTCAAAAAGTATTGGCAAATATGGAGCATCTCAATATTATACTTGATGATACCCTCAACCATCAAAACGCCTACTTGATTCACACACCCACTTCCCTACCCATTGCCGTTATCGCCACCAATGAAGAACTAGAAATGGCACGATTGATAGCTAGATTGTAATCAAATAGACTTCCTCGTTCCATCTCTCCCGAGGTGAAACGAGAGAGAAAACTTTAATCGCAACTATTTAACGATTTCATACTCGATCAATGTACCACCATCTTTGTCTTTGATGAGGATAGTATTGCTAGGAATATTTTTGATGGGTATGAAGAGATAGGTATCATCGCCATTTGTCTCAATACGCGTACTTGTGACATTTGATTGCAAGGTTTTTTTGCGAGGGGAGTGTTTCGTTTGGGATGATTAATACCTCTTCGTGCGTTTCGTTAAGATTGAGCTTACCTTTGTAGGTTTTGCCATCAATTCCTTTTCGAGCGACGGTGATAAGCAACTCTTTGAAAAATCGCATTTTTACTTTTCTATCTCTGACATCTTTGGGAAGCGTTTTGTCAAGGTAGTTTTTGATTTGCGGATAAGCCATCTACCTCATCATCCTTGCCTTTGAGGTCTTGTTTTAGCTCCATCCATTAGGTAATCCACCCTACCGTTCGCCCTATTACAAAGACAGGAGTAAACATCGAACGGGGTATTTGCAACGCCAAAAGGAGTGTGCCTGAGTAAAAATCAATACTGGGATAGAGATTACGAGATACAAAATACTCATCGTTTAGGGCTATCTCTTCGATACGGTTGGCTATTTCGATGATTTTGGAGCTAATGCCAAGCTCGGCTTGAAGTTTATCACGCATCTTTTTGAGTACTCTTGCTCTGGGGTTGAAGTTTTTATAGACTCTATGCCCAAAGCCCATCAATCCAAAATCATCATTGGGATCTTTTGCCCTTGCAATAAACGCATCAACTCGACTCACATCGCCTATCATTTCAAGCTGATCGACTACCGATTCATTCGCCCCACCGTGCGCTCTTCCCCACAAAGCGTTGATACCTGCACTAATCGCAGCGTAGGTAAAATAACCCAACTCTTTATTGAGCGAGGAGATGTCAATGACATGACTGCCCAATACCGATTCCAATAGAGGAAACTCAACCGTTTTGCCGCTTTGATTGTCTGTGAGTGTTACGCTTTTCATCGTTTGACCTTTGCTGATGTGTATCGATTGGCTTTTATAGCACCTTAGGTAATCTTATTATATCAAACCAACTTATAATTGACATTAGGTACTTAAACATTACCAAAAGATAAACAAAGAAGCTATCATTATTCTAAAAAAGCTATAATTATTTTAAAAAAGTGAGGTTATCATGAGCATAGATTTTAAAGCAGAGATTGTACGACTCAAACAAAAACTTTCGGTTACGATAGTAGCGCACTACTACCAAAGGGACGAGGTCTTTGAAATGGCGGATATTACGGGTGATAGTTTGGAGCTTGCCCGTAAATGCAAAGCCAATGAGAGTGAGTGGGTGGTTTTTTGCGGTGTTGGATTTATGGGGCAAAGCATCAAAGTCATTGCTCCTCACAAAAAGGCATTGATGCCCCGTATTGCCTGTTGTGCTATGGCAAAGATGATTGATGGGACGTTTTTTGATGAGAGTGTGCAATTTATGGTCGATAATGGCATTGCTAAAGAGGATATTTTGCCCATTACCTACATCAACTCCGATGCGAGTGTCAAAGCCAAAGTGGGCGAGATGGGAGGGCTTGTTTGTACGAGTTCCAATGCTTACAAAATCATCGAAGAGGGGCTAAAGAGCGACAAAAAGATTCTCTTTGTTCCAGATAGATGTTTGGGGCAAAACTTTGCACACTCTATGGGGCTAGAGTCGTGCGTGATAGGCGATGGCAAAGACCCAAAAGAGTGCGATGTGATTTGCTACGATGGTTTTTGCTCCGTGCATCAACTCTTTAGCGTAGAGGATATTGCCTTTTATCGCCAAAAGTATCCCGATATTCTCATCGCTGTACACCCCGAATGCGACCCCACCGTGGTACAAGCAGCAGATTTTAGCGGTTCAACTTCGCAACTTATCCAATACGTCAATGGGCTTGATGAAAATCAAAAAGTAGCTGTAGGCACGGAGTACAACCTAGTCAATCGTATGCGTCCCAAAAACACCTATGTACTCTCATCGACCAAACCCGAGTGTCCAACGATGAATGAAACCACGCTAGAGGATTTGTACAAGACACTCAAATCCATCGAAGACAACGCCCCTATCAATGAAATAGTCGTCGATGAACATACCGTCAAATGGGCAAACATTGCACTAGAGCGGATGTTGGCGATTAAGTAGTAGGTTTGGCTTTAAATACTATTGCACCATTTTCCACAAAGGCAATCTCTTTTTGACACGCCAAAGAGGGAAGTGCGATGTAGTTTTGATAGACAATCCCTTGGTGGTAATGCCCCTCTATTGCCCTATCACTCGTATAGTGCTTGATGATGCTCTCCGCTCTTTTTTCAAAACCCTCAAATTTTTTGCATATTTTTTTCTTTTTTAAAAGGGCTATTTGTCGATTGATGAGTTTTTGTTTGAAGGGCAAATAGTGCATCAATGTTTGATTGCGAATGAAGCGAGTATAGATTCGGTAGCCTTGGCTCATCGCAAATCTATCCCCATGAGCCAAACCGATACTTTCAACGCCTAACGTAAAGATTTGAGGTTGTTGTTCTAGGGTGTAAACGATTACTTTAGGGAAAAGGGCTTGAAGATTAAAGTCATGATTGCCCTCAAAGTAAAATATCTCAACAGAGTCGCTTAAAGCGTTGATTAAATTGATAAGCTTTTGATTGTACTCTACCAAAAAAGGGGCGTGGGCAAACAAAATATCAGAAATATCCCCCATCAAAAAGAGTTGAGGGGTATTGGGGGGCAAAGAGGCTAGTAGCTCAATAATAGCTTCTCCGTGATGCGGATAGTGGCTATCGGCGATAAAAATCGCTCCCTCTTTGATTGCTCTCATCAGGGCATATAGGCAATAGTAGGTATCCCCATATTTTCATCCAAACCGCACATCAAATTGGCCGCTACCAACGCTTGTGAGCTTGCACCCCGAAGCAAATTATCAATAGCACTCGATACAAAGAGTGCCTTGCCGTTGGTTTGGGCGTAAATATCGCAAAAGTGTGTCCCCGCTACGCTTTTGACATCGACGGGTTGGGTGCGAATACGGATAAATTTATCCTCTTTGTAACGCTCTTGCAAGATTTCGATAGGATTTATATCGGCTTTAAGCGTGGCATAGATACTTACAAGCTCTCCTCTAGTAGCGGGGATTAGGTGAGGGACGAAATTGACACTTATATCTTTACCGCTTACTAGTTTAATCTTCTCTTTGATTTCGGGAGCGTGACGGTGTTTGAGCGGATTGTAGGCGAAAATATTATCATTGATGGTGACAAAATGCGTCGTATCGCTCAATTTTTTACCCGCTCCGCTTACGCCCGATTTGGCATCGACAAAGAGAGGTGCATTCTCATCAATAAACTCCATAAAGGGCAGTATCCCCAAAAGTGTAGCCGTAGGATAGCATCCTGGCCCTGCGGCAAGTGTTGTCTCTTTTAGCTCTTGACGATAATATTCAATCAAAGCATAAACACTTTTGTCCAAATTATCTGGGTCTTCGTGGGGGCAGTAAAAATCCTCATAGGTCTCTTGTATCAAACGATAATCAGCGGAGAGATCAACGACTTTGACCCCAAACGCCAAAAGCTCTTTGGCAAACCCCATAGAGGCTTGATGGGGCAAAGCCAAAAAAACAAGCGCACACATTTTGGCCGCCTCTTGGGCATTGGCTTGTGAAACATCAAGAGAGACAACATCGCACAAAGAGGGGTGAAGTTTCTCAACCGATGTATCACCTGTAGTGGTAGCTAGATAGTTTAATCTAAAGTGGGGATGAGCCATAAGCATCTTGATAAGTTCAAGTCCCGTATAGCCACTTGCTCCCACTACGCCAACGTTTATCATAGCTCAATCTCCTTGTAATAAACCTCTTCGATATCAAAATTCTTCTTATTTGATGGCAAAATGATAGTGACATTATCTCCCGCTACTTTGCCTAGCAGTACTTTAGCAAGGGGGGATTTGATAGAGATGAGTCCTTTGTTTGGGTTGGATTCGTTGGCGCCTACGATGGTATAGCTCACCTCTTCATTGCTTTGAGTATCGACAAGCTCCACAGTAGAACCAAAGCTTACCCGTTCATGTGCCAATGTCGATGGGTCTATCACCATAGCCCTCGAAGTGAGATCTTGAAGCTCCACAATACGAGCCTCCATCAATCCTTGTTTGTCTTTGGCGGCGTGATACTCCGCATTTTCTTTAAGATCTCCCAAATCCCTTGCCTCTTCAATCTCTTTGGCTACTTTGGCACGTTCGATGGTTTTAAGGTTTTCTAGTTCTAGGGATAACTTTTGGTAGGTTATTTTGGTCATTGGCTCTTTTTCGTGCAAAATGACTCCTTTTTAATAGTGTTTTTGTATATTATAGCAAAAAGAGAGTTGCAATAGAGTTGAAGTGTGAGGTTTTTTTAATTCTATTGCTCAAATCATCACCGAATAAAATATATTTTTAGAAATAATCTTTTGTATTATGGTACACATTTATTGCTTGGTTGATTTTTGCATATAAAACCTATAAAGTTATTTTTTAATGAATTTTTAAAACTATTTTTGGTATAATTTTGCTCTAAAAAATTTTTCTATATTCTGATATTCACCTTATAGAAAAGTAGCTACGAATAAAACCGATGAAAGGGGAGAGTATAATGAAAAAAGAGATACACCCAGATTATAAAGATTGTCAAGTCACATGTGCTTGTGGAAATACATTTGCCACCATGACAAACAAAGAGAGCATGACAATTGATATTTGCAACGAGTGTCACCCATTTTTTACTGGGTCAGAAAAGATTGTTGATGCGACGGGTCGTGTTGATAAGTTTAAGAAAAAATATAAATTAGCTTAAAACTAATACGGTGTACCCTTTGGGTACGGTATAAATGCTTACATTCATCCCCACTCCTATTGGAAATCCGCAAGATATTACTATTCGTGCCATAAAAAACTTTGAGGTTGCTGCCTTGTTTTTGTGCGAAGATACTAGACAAACGAAACACCTATTGCATATTTTAAGTGAGCGTTTTGAGATGAAATATCCTAACGATGCACAATTTCTATCCTTTAATGAACATAACGGTGTGGCACGATTAGAAGAGATTGGTGGGCGTCTTGTCAAAGAGGCGGTCATTTACGTGAGCGATGCGGGTATGCCCATCATATCAGATCCTGGTCAAATATTGGTTGAATATTGTCAAAAGCACTCCATCGTCTATGATATTTTACCAGGGGCTACGGCGTTTGCTACAGCGTTTGCTGCAAGTGGCTTTAAGGGTTCTCACTTTGGCTTTTACGCTTTTTTGCCTCACAAGGGAAGCGATAGAAGCAAAGCTTTGGGTCATGTTTTAAATACCAGCAGTCATGCCATTTTATACGAATCGCCTCATCGACTTCTTAAGTTACTTGAAGAACTCAATGGGATTGATAGCGCTCGTGAACTCTTTTTGGCCAAAGAGCTTACAAAAAAATTTCAAACCTACTATCGAGGAAGCGTTCAAAATCTTTTGGAGCAACTCAAAGAGATTCAAATCAAAGGAGAATGGGTGATTATTATTCATGCCAAAATGCAAAATGAAGCAACTTTAAGTTATAATGATATTCTAGCTATGGAGCTTGCACCCAAAATCAAAGCCAAGCTTTTGTCACAAGTTAGTGACAAAAGTGTAAAAGAGTGTTATAATTTACTAATTGACACTCAAAATACAGCGAAATTTTGATAAAATCACGCCATGATAATTTATGGAAAACATGTAGCTTTGTATGCATTACAACAACACCCAAATTCTATTCAAACCGTCTATCTTGCCAAAAAAGGTCTCTTGCCTCAAAAGCTCTTTGATCACTTCAAGCCAAAGATTAAATTTTTGGAAAACAAGTGGGCAGTAGCCATGAGCAAAGGAGGCAATCATCAAGGTATCTTAGTCGAGATAGATAATTTTAAGCCCAGCTCTTTTGAGGAGGTTAAGGTCAATAGCCACTTTATTCTTGTGCTTGATACGCTAACTGATGTAGGAAATATTGGTGCTATCGTTCGCAGTGCTTACGCTTTGGGCGTGGATGCTATTATTGCTTCGGGGGTAAAACAACTCAACTACGAAGCCATTGCACGTACCAGTTCAGGGGCTTTGCTCGATATGCCATTTTTGTTAAGTGATAATATTTTAGATAGGCTCAATGAGCTTAAGCAGTATGGATTTACGCTCTATGGAGCCGTAATGGATGGTGAAAATAGTAATAAAATCGAGTCTAAAGAGAAAAAAGTTTTGATTTTAGGCTCAGAAGACAAAGGTATTTCAAAACGCATAGAGGCTAAACTCGATAAACGAGTTTCAATAGTAATGAGGCGGAAATTTGACTCACTCAATGTGAGCGTTGCCGCAGGAATTTTAATAGATAGGATGATTAATGGAGAGTCATAATACAATCAAAGAGATTGTCGAAGAGTATGGATTACAATCGGTATCAATCAAAACCAATATCCCAACCGATGCACTCAAAAGACTTATGAATGGCGAACTTAAAACCTTTAGTAAAATGCAGGTATTGGGGTTTGCAAAGATTATGGAGCGAGAGTTTAGCATTGATTTAACGCAATTTAAAAACGATATACGTGAATATTACGTTAAAAACGTTGAAATGACGAGTAGGCCCGTTTTGAGCAATACGGTTGAAACCTCTTCGGATGGTTTTTTTTCCAAACTTTTTTTAAATCTTTTTATAGCAATATTGCTTTATGGAGCGTGGTATATTTACCAAAACTTCTACAAACAAAATACAACTACCACAACGCTTGATAATGGATATTTTGATATAGAAAAAAACCAATCATCGCTTCAAGACAAAAAAGAGAATATCTACAGCATCAAGGTCTTAGAGGAGAAAAAAAAAACGACCGTTTCGCCTGAGCTAAACAGAAGCATCGTTGAAGACTCAAACCTCACCATTAAGACAATAGAAAAAAACGCCACCAATACAACCATCGTTCAAGACAATACAACCATCGATAGCAATCTCACAACTACTTTTGCAATGAATGAAGCAAATGAAACAAATGAAACAAAAGTAGATAGTGAAGAGGAAAATAGCACCATACC
>DYTG01000171.1 GCA_020726085.1 Sulfurovum sp. | reverse complement strand
ATAAAAGAAAAGTTATTGGTATGGATATTTCAGAAGATGCAATTAAATTAACAAAGTCAAGATTGGATAATCCTATCAAAAGTGAATCAAATCTATTGCAAAAAGGCAAAGATGCTTATAATAATGTTGATAGCATTGTTGAAAAATTTTTACATGACATAGAATATATTCCTGTTCAAAGAAATAGTGGAATTGATGCCATATTAAAACTCACCTATCAAGAGAGTCCCGTATTGGTTCGGATTCAAAAAGAACATGAAACTATTGATGAGGCAATCAAGCAATTAAGCAAAGCCGTCAAAGTGAAAAACTCAAAAAAATCATTTTTGATTAGAACAAATGACATAAAATCATTATTGGAGATAGATTTAATCAGCGGTGAAATAGAAATTATCAATTCAACTTCGTATAAATTTAAAGAAGTTTTAAATAGATTGGAATAAAAATTTGAAATGATGAAAACTTTTTGGATACCTCTTTCACTGTTTTTGGCTTTGGTTTCGCTTTTTGTGGGGCAAATTGAGCTTGATGTTGCCAATCTTTTGGATAGAAGCTCGATGGATTATCGTATCGTGGTTGAGCTTCGTCTTCCTCGTGCCGTGGGGGCTTTTTTGGTGGGGGGAATATTGGCACTGAGTGGAATGCTCTTTCAGGGCATCTTTCGCAACGCTCTAGCCTCTCCTTACACATTGGGGGTTGCTAGTGGTGCGTCGTTTGGGGTAGCCGTGGCGATTGTTTGGGGATATGCGACGCTAAGCTATCTTTTTGGATTTTTGGGGGCTATCTCGACACTTTTGATTCATCTGATTTTTTCGATGCGCGTACGCTATTACGACAAAGATTCGATGTTACTTATCGGTATTGCGATGAGTTTTTTTTATTCGGCGGGGCTTATGGTGGTGCTTTATTTGAGCAACCTCCAACAAAACTACGAAATCGTACGCTTCACAATGGGAAGTTTGGATATAGCAAAGCGCGATGTGTGGGCGTTGGCAATAAGTGCGTTAGTTATTCTTGTCTTAGTCAAACGCTACCAAAAAGATATTCAACTCATGCTTGTCTCCTATGACTACGCTCTTTTGAAAGGTGTCAATAGTGCCAAAAGCAGTTACATTATCCTCATTATCGTCTCGATTATTATGGGGGTAGTCGTTAGTATCGTGGGACCCATTGGCTTTGTGGGGCTTATCATCCCCCATATCATCCAACTTATCTACAAACAAAGTATTGATAAACTCACCCTGCCGATATTTTACTACGGCGGACTCTTTTTGGTGGTATGCGATACCCTCTCACGCACCCTTCATGGCGGGGCTAATATTCCTATTGGCGTTGTGACTTCTATCATTGGAGTGCCTATTTTTGTCTATCTTATTATTAAACGATAAGTCTCAATTACTTATTGAGCAGATACTCCGCGATGCGTTTGCTTAGCCAATAGACCCCCAAAGCTCCACCGCCTACAAAGCCGACATGACCCCCTTGAGTGGGAAACTCCACCTTGATACTGCTAGAGAGATTTGGGGGTACAAAATCAATGCAGGTCACTGGATCGTCTTGAGCCATAATGAGCAAAGTAGGCGTTGCAATAGAGGGCAAATAGTACAAAGCACTTGAGTCCTCATAGTAGTGTTTTGCGTTGTCAAATCCATGAATGGGAGCGGTGTAGCGTTCATCAAACTCCCAAAAGGTCTTGATTTGGGTAACCTCGTGCTTTTTTAAGCCAATGAGCTTCTCGTAGTCGTGGTGTTGAAACTTTTGAAGTACAAAACGGTTGAGGTTTTGTATCATGATGGATTGATAGAAGCGTGAAAATCCGCTATTGATTCTATCAGCACAGAGTACTAAATCAAGCGGTGGCGAGATAGCAATGGCGGAGGCTATAGGGAGCTTGTGCGTACCTAAGAGTTTGAGGAGCATATTTGCCCCTAGCGAAAAACCAATAAGATGAACCCTCGCCCCCTTATAACGTCTAAAAACCTCCTCTATCCACTCCAATGCATCGCCCGTATCGCCACTATGATAGGCTCTAGGATGGATATTGATACGTCCGCTACACCCTCGAAAGTGCATCAAAACGGTGCTAAAACCGTTGTGCGAGAGAGTTTGCATGGTGCGTCCAATATAACCTGAGCGATACGAGCCACCCAATCCGTGAAACACAATAACAATAGGCTTAGATGCATCTCTACCTAGCCAATAACAATCGACAAAATCCCCATCGCTTAAGGTAAATGTTTCGATTTCAAAAGGGAGTTTGATATTGCGATGAAACAAGGCAGGATAGAGGGTTTGAAGATGGCGATTGGCAAGAAGTCTGGAGGGTTTGAAATCCATACTATCCTCTCTTTGAAGTTTTGGATTGAATTATAGCGAATTTTACGCATTATACTTTGACTACTGTACTTTTATCAAAGGCTAAACTGATGTTTTCCAAAAACTGCTT
>DYTG01000170.1 GCA_020726085.1 Sulfurovum sp. | reverse complement strand
AGGTAGCCAAAGAGCTTAATATCTCTATTGATGAACTTAGGAAGCATTTGGATAAGCCATAGACTTTGGATGGCGGGGGCTTTGCCCTGCTTTGTAAATTTTTTTCTTGATGTTAGCTATTGATGAGATTTATTTAAAAATTCCAAAGTACAACAAGCAACAGACCAAATTTTAGGAGATAAAATCCAAATCATATGGATAATTTGACACCAGAACAACTCATAAAAAAGACTAATTTTTGCAAAATATTTTAATATATAATAAAGTATCCCGTTTTTTATCCAGCCCCCTTAATCTAGCCCTATTTTAACACAACCTTATTCAAGCAAGAGACCTATGCGGATATTCTATTTGCCTCTAATCGTAAAATGGATAAAATAGTGTATCAAGTCAATATTAAAAAGGGGTAAGCATGAAAGGATTTTATGCACTATTGATAACGCTTTGGCTTACTACGGGGCTTCAAGCTTCTTTTGAGCAGTACTGCAACGCACGGTTTGGGTTTTGTGTCGATGTGGACACTCAATGGGGCAAAGAGGCGGCACCTGTTAATAATGATGGGCGAAGTTTTTTTGATGGTGAGGGGCTAAGGGTAAACGTTCGGGGTAGTTACAATGCTCTAGGGGAGAGGCTAAGAGAAGCGATGGATAACGCCAAAAATGGGTTGGATAGGGTGACGTATGAGACGATGAGAGGCAATTGGTTTGTGGTTTCGGGCTACAAGGGATCGGATATTGTCTATACCAAAGTTTTTTTGCACAACAATACCTATTACACGCTTTTGATAACCCACTCAACAGCACTTCAAAAAAAGTACAACGCCATCGTCACAAGGCTCTCCAAAACCTTTAGACTCTTGCCTTAGCTTATGAATATCGATATTCCTACACCTCCCATTCTCACCACCATCGCCCAAACGCTCGCCAAGCACCACGCCCAAGCGATTTTGGTAGGGGGTTCTATCCGAGACTATTTTTTGGGTTTGAAGTGCAAAGATTGGGATATTGAGATTTACGGACTCGCAACACTCGAAGAGCTTGAAGCTATTTTGACACCATTTGGCAAGGTCACTACTGTGGGCAAAAGTTTTGGGGTGGTGAAATTGAAGCACGACAAGAATGAGTATGATTTTGCTTTCCCTCGAAGCGAAAAGAAGATAGGGGTGGGACATCAAGGCTTTGCGGTCTCTCTTGATGGTACCCTAAGCTACGAAAAGGCTTCAAGTAGGCGTGATTTTACCATCAACTCGATGGGATACGATATTTTAACCCACAAACTGCTTGATCCCCACGATGGATTTGAGGATTTGCAAAAGGGTATCATTTGCCATATCCATGCCCACGCTTTCAAAGAAGACCCTTTGAGAGTTTACCGTGCGGTGGGGTTTGCGGGACGTTTTGGATTTGCTTTACATCTCGATACGTTTAAGCTTTGTCAAACCATGGTTGAGAGTGGGGAGCTTGAGGCGATTTCAAATGAACGTATCTTTATGGAGTGGAACAAACTGCTCTTGAAGGCACAAAAACCCTCTATCGGATTTGAACTTATGCGAGAGCTAGGGATACTGCGATACTTTGGAGAGCTTGAAGCTTTGATTGGCGTACCTCAAGAACCCAAATACCATCCTGAAGGGGATGTCTGGATTCATACCATGATGAGTCTTGATGCTATGGCTCACATAGTCGATAAAAAGAGCGAAAATGGCCTCAAACTTCTCTATGCCATTTTGTGCCACGATTTGGGCAAAGCTACCACGACGACGATAGAGCAGGGCAGAGTTCGAGCCATTGGACACGAAAAAGCGGGTGTGGAGCTAACAAAAAGCTTAATGTATCGCCTTACCAACAATCACGCCTTTATCGATTCGCTTTTGCCGTTTGTGGAACACCACCTTAAGCCCTCTCAATTCTATACTGCCCAATCCAAAAGCCCTGCGATTAGACGACTCGCCACCAAAGTCACTATCCAAGAGCTTGTCGTAGTAGCCAAAGCCGATTTTTTGGGACGCACGACACCAGAAGCCCAAAGTGGCGTTTATGAAGCAGGTGAGTGGCTTTTGGAACAATCGCAAAAGCTAAAGGTAGCTACTAAGCCTCTTGAACATCTTTTGCAAGGCAGGGATCTCATCGCATTGGGATTGCAACCCTCTCCTCAATTTAAGAGTATTTTACAAAAAGTTTACGAAATGCAACTCGAAGAGAAGATTACCACTAAAGAAGAGGCGTTGGGGTATGTGAGGGATAGATTATTGGTAAATTTGTAGGTTTTCTTGTTTCACCTCTCCCGAGAGTGTGAAATAATAAACCCTTCGACTAGACTCAGTGTGAATGGATAACGTAAAACCGTTCGTGCCCAGCTTGTCGAAGCACTTTTTTAGCAGTTATTTCACACTCTCGCAGTTTTGGAGTGAGTAAATAGGACTACTTATCCAAATGCTTTTTGAGTTCATCAATGGAGATATT
>DYTG01000042.1 GCA_020726085.1 Sulfurovum sp. | reverse complement strand
GGAACGATACAACACACGGTATCGATAGATGATTTGGGTTTATCAAGTATTGTGCAAACGTATGTTACTGATTTTACTATCAATACGGTTGATGATGCAGTGAAAATTCTTCAAGATAGCAGTGTAGAGTTGAGAATTACTAACGGATACGATACGGTGGGTCTATTGGATGGAGATGCACAATTGTTGGGTATATACAACTTCAACATGATGCACGGTGATATGACAACTATCGTCAAAGATTTAACCATCAAAAGCCGATACGAAGATATTTTTGGAGGTAGATTTTATACTTGCCTAAACGAAGGAGCGATTTACACCTCTATTGCACCTAACGCCAATCCTTTTTTAATCGATGAGAGTTTTGATGCAAACTGTGAAAAAGAGTTTGTTTATAGCCTAAAAGAAGAGAAGTTTTTAAGCGGTAGGGTTCAATTTTACATAGGCAATCAAAAGTTTCAAACCTATGCCGATACGTTTGATGGAGAGTTGCATACATGCAGATTGCCAATATCCGAAATGGAGTGTACGGGTGATGATGAAGTCCAATAAGTTAACCAATTGAAACCTTTTTATGCTATGATTACCAAAATCAATCACAAGGATAAAACATGAGCAGTCATCATGAAATTGCTACAATCGATTTGGCAGGTACGAAAAACGGAAAAATTACGGTCTCTATCGTAAGTGAACCCTATGGAAAAGAGAGTGCTTCGGTAGCGAGTATAGGCATTGCCCTTCAAGCGAGTGCTGACGAGCCCGATTGGAAAGTGCATCTTCCAAAAGAGAATATTGATAGTGTGATTGAAGCTTTGCAAAAGGCAAAAGAGCAGTTATAACGACTTTAGAGGTGCTTTTTTGCACCTTCTAGATGCTCCTCTTCTCATCTTCTAGCTCTTTATCTTTGAGCTGTTTATACTTTTTTGAGCATCTGTTGAGCAAACTCAGGATTGGGTACTTTTCGACCCGCAATGAAGTCTGCAATATTTCTCTCGTCATCGTATTTTGGTTTTACCCATACGATTACTACATAATAAGCACCGCTAGAGGTCATATTTTTAACCAACCCCTCCCGATAGTTGCCCTCTTTGATGGCATATCTACAAAAAATGTAGATATGCTTGGGCTTTATTGAGCGTCTGGTTTGGGAGTCTCTTTGGTGCTATCGGGGAGCATTGGATAGATAATTTGTGGTTTTTCACCTGTAAGGACCTTGAGGAATGTAGCAATTGAGGTAGCCTCTGTATCGTTAATCTCAAGACCTAACTGTATGCTTCCCATCTCTTTGATAGCCTCTTCGAGTGTCCAAATTTGACCGTTGTGGAAGTAGGGAGCGGTTTGGGCGATATTTCTAAGCGTGGGTGTTCTTACCATGCCTTTAGCGTCGCCTTTGAAATCACCTACGTTGGCAAATTGATACTTTTTGACCACTTGGAAAGGTTGCATTGAACCGCCCAACGCAATGTCGTTGTGGCATGAAGCACACCCTTTGTCAATAAAGAGTTTCAATCCTGCTTTCTCATCATCTTTGAGTGCATCGGCTTTGCCATTTAAGAAATCATCAAATCGTGAAGGTGTGACCAATGTATTTTCAAACAATGCAATGGTATCAGCAATTTTTTCAAACGAGATATTGACATCGTTGCCGTAAGCGGTTTTGAACTCCTCTATATAGGCAGGAATGGATGTGATTTGTGCAACTACCAACTCTTTGGGTGCTGCCATCTCAGAACCCGCTTGAATGGGACCTTGTGCTTGGTCGGCTAAGTGCGGACTTCGTCCATCCCAAAATTGCACTTTGTTAAATACCGCATTGTAAACGGTTGGTGAGCTGAGCTGATGGGGGTTTGCTGTCCATTTGTGACCAATAGCAGCGGGCACTATATCAACACCACCCAATGCCAAATTGTGGCAGGTATTGCAAGAGATAAGGTTGCTTTTTGAAAGTCTTGGATCAAAATAGAGTTTTTTACCCAATTCAATCTTTTGAGGTGTTAATTCACCTTTTGGATCAGTGATCTTTAGCAACTCCTCTTGTTTGGCTGGGATTGGCTTAAGCCCTGCATCGGTAGCTTTTTTGATTAAATCCTCAGCATTTAGCGTAGAACTCAAAAGCGTTGCCGCAACAATAGAAGCAATGATAATTTTTTTCATAATTTGTCCTTATTTATTTAGATGTTATTATTATAGTACAAAATGGACAATATTGTCAATAATAAAAATTATTATTTAGAAAGAAACCGTTTAATATTTATAAATTTGTGTTAAAATTTCATCCAAACTATATTGGAGTCAAACAATGAAAAAAATCGCACTTATGCTTACAATCATGGGATTGCTTATGACATCGTGTACGCAAGAGACGCAAAACAAAATCAGCCGTTCGTTGCAAAACTGGACAGGTACCGATGGGATATTGGAGGTTTATGCGGGTAATGTACTCGTCAAACGCTTTATGAAAATTGATAAAATCTCTACCGCTTACGGTACCGATGGTGGGGAGCTACGCCCCTATCGATACGGGTATGGAGTCAATGACAAAAACCTAAACACTGTTGTAGAGGATAACGAGAAGGAAAAAGTCTATTTCGAGTTCTCAGACTACTCTACAAGCTATATCTTTTTTGAAAATAAATAACAAGGACAATACATGAAAATAATCTCTACAGATGAAGCCCCAAAGGCTATAGGACCCTATTCACAAGCTATTTACGCCAATGGATTTGTTTACACATCAGGACAAATAGCTCTTGATGAGCGAGGTATTTTAATCGGTGAGGATATCGAACACCAAACCACGCAAGTGATGAAAAATCTCTTTTATATCCTTAGAGAGGCGGGTTGTCACTTCAATGATGTGATCAAAACCACTATTTATCTTAAAAATATGAGCGATTTTGACAAGGTAAACAACATCTATTCGCACCATTTTCAAATGCACAAACCTGCACGAAGTACGGTAGAGGTTGCACGACTGCCCAAAGATGCTTTGGTAGAGATTGAGTGCATTGCTTTGATGCGAACCAACGCACACTTTTAGCAATAGGCAACGCAAATCCTTTAGGTTGAGAGAGAAACTTGAATATTTAATAGTCTCTTAATCTTATTTTGGGTATAATCTAAAACTTTTTAAAAAAATTAACGACATAAAGGGTTTGCAGATGTACGCAATCATAAAAGCAAGTGGTCAGCAATTCAAGGTCAAAGAGGGTGATATCGTTTGCTTTGACAATATGGATTTAGAACCAAAAAGTCAAGTAGAGTTCAAAGAAGTCCTTATGCTTGACAAAGAGGGTGAAATGATTATCGGTACACCGTTTGTAGAGGGTGCTGTAGTCAAAGGTGAAGTAATCAACGAAGGTAGAGATAAAAAAGTCATCATCTACAAAAAAAGACGAAGAAAAGACTCTAAACTCAAAAGAGGTTTTAGAAGAGATTTCACAAGAGTAAGAATTACTTCTGTAGCATAATCAACAATATTTAAGGAGAAGAGATGGCTCACAAAAAAGGTCAGGGTTCAACCCAAAACAACCGTGACTCAATAGGTCAGCGGTTAGGTGTCAAAAAATTTGGTGGGGAAGCAGTAATCCCTGGAAATATCATCATTCGACAAAGAGGCACAAAAGTCAAGCCTGGTAACGGTGTCGGAATGGGCAAAGACCATACTATCTTTGCAATGATTGAAGGCGTGGTAAAGTTTGAAAACCACTCAGTAAGACAAAAAAGAGTATCGGTAGTACCTGCTCAATAACACCCCTTCCGTACCCTTTTGGGTACAATTTCCCTATACTCCACAATCCTTTTTATAACCGATTAAGATTTCAAATGACCTTTGGTGTGTTGCATCAATTTGCAAAAAAACCTATCGTCTCAATGCTCAAAGCATCAAAGTCTAATGGGCTTCTAACCCACTTTTGGGTATAATCCCGAAAATTAACGGCTTTGGAATAGAGCCTAAAAGGCACTTGTAAATGGCAAAAAGAGTTTTGGTAAAATTTTCGGGTGAAGCCCTAGCGGGTAAGGATGGTTTTGGTATTGATACCAAGATTCTAAACTACATCGCTCAAGAGATAAAAGAGCTTTGCGAGAACGGCATTGAAATTGGCGTAGTTGTGGGTGGTGGAAACATTATACGAGGTGTGAGTGCAGCGGCCGATGGCATTATCAAACGAACCAGTGGAGACTACATGGGAATGTTGGCTACGGTTATCAACGGTGTGGCTTTGCAAGAGGCATTGGAACATCTTAAAATAGAAGCAAGACTACTCAGTGCTATTGAGATGAAAGAGATTGGTGAGTCCTTTATTGTAAGACGAGCCAAAAGGCATCTTGAAAAAGGACGCGTAGTAGTCTTTGCGGGAGGCACAGGAAATCCCTACTTCACAACTGATACGGCTGCAACATTGAGAGCCAATGAAATTGAAGCCGATATGATCATCAAAGCTACCAAAGTTGATGGTATTTACGACAAAGACCCTGCTAAATACGATGATGCAGTGAAACTTAATACGATTACCTATGATGATGCACTCAAAGATCATATCAAAGTCATGGATGATACCTCTATAGCCCTTGCAAAAGAGAACAAGCTTCCCATAATAGTGTGCAATATGTTTGAAACAGGCAATTTGCTCAAAATAATCAACGGCGATTTGAGTATATGCTCAATCGTCAAATAAAAGGAAAACACAATGAGAACAGAACAAACCACCGCCAAAGCATTGGTGAGACTCAATGATGATAAGTATTTACTCTCCATAGCAGTAGGCAAAAGAGTCAAAGAGCTTATTGATGGTGCTAAGCCACTCGTAAATTTGGATAAAAAAAAGTATAAATTTGCAGATATTGCTCTCCTAGAGATTGCTGAGGGCAAATTAGTAGTAAACGTAGAGAGTTAATATCGTTGGATAAATTTATTGATGAAGTTAAAACGATTAACACTGCCGAAGAGGCATTATCAATACTCTATGGTACCCTCGAACCAACACAAAAGATTCGCATAGCAGTTGATGTTGCACTCAATGCACACAAAGAGCAAAAACGCAAAAGTGGCATTCCTTATATCGTACACCCTATATTGGTAGCTGCTATAACGGCTTTTAATGGCAACGCCGATGAATCAATGGCTATTGCAGCACTTTTGCACGATGTGGTAGAGGATACGCATATCACGCTTGAAGAGGTGGAGAGAGATTTTGGTATAGAGGTGGCTCATCTTGTCGATGGATTGACTAAAATATCTGAACTTGATGATGAGATTAATGTCACAAAAGATAATGAACGGCTTATCTTCTCGGCACTTACATTTAGAAAAATGCTTATCACCTCCGTACAAAACCCTAAGGTTCTTTTTATTAAATTGTGCGATAGATTGCACAATATGATTACCCTTGATGCCTTAAGCCCTGAGGCTCAAACACGTATTTCCGAAGAGACGCTGGTTGTCTATGCTCCTATCGCACACCGTTTGGGTATCTCTAAGCTTAAAAATTTATTGGAGGATTTGAGCTTTTTTTATCTCTATCCCAATGAGTTTCATGCTATAGACAAGTACATTACAGCCAATAAGCAAAATTTGCAACTTAAACTCAATCGCTTTATCGAAGAGGTAGAAGATGTCTTCAGTAAAAGTGGTATGCAACAAAAAGAATTTGACATTGAATATCGTGTCAAGCACTATTACTCTATTCATCTCAAAATGCAACGTAAAGGAGTATCGTTCGAAGAGGTGCTTGATCTTTTGGCGATTCGTATTATCGTCAAAGATGAGATTGAGTGCTATAAGATTTTGGGATTGTTACATCTTCACTTTACACCGCTTATTGCCCGTTTCAAAGATTACATCGCACTGCCCAAAGATAACGGTTATCAAACGATACACACCACGCTTTTTCACAACAATACCATCATCGAAGCCCAAATTCGCACCCGTGAGATGCACCATTTGGCACAATACGGTATCGCAGCACATTGGAAATACAAAGGCGGAGATAAGACAAAAGATAGCCATATTAATCTTGCATGGCTCAACAGTTTAAGCGATCAAAAAAACTCTCCAGAGGAGTTTTATGAGTTGGCAAAAAATGATCTCTTTAGCGAAGATATTATCGTACTTTCGCCTATGGGGGACAAATATACCCTTCCTCGTGATAGCGTTGCTTTGGATTTTGCTTATGAGATACACTCAGATATTGGCAATAATGCAAGTGGTGTTATGATTAATAATATCGAATCGTCATTGCTTACTATATTGAAAAACAGTGATATTGTCAATATTCTCACAAGCCAAACGCCCGTACTTCGTTGCTCGTGGGTCGATTCACTCAAGACTTCCAAGGCCAAAAACGGTATCCGAACACGATGCAAAAAGCGACTCAAAGATGCCAATTTGCTCAACGCCCACAATATGTTGATGGCAATTATTGGTATCTCTTGCGCTACAATGATTAATACCATTAGAGAGCTTGACGTTGAGCATCTCGTGGAACGCATCCCTAATGATTTGACTACCTTTCAAAACATTATCAATCAATGTGCTAAACATCTTCATTTGGGCAAAGTGAGACCATGGGAGCTGATGAAACGAGGTTACAAAGTCCCAATGCTCAAAAAAATAGAGCATTTTCAAATCTATAGCAATAAAAGTATAGGAAGCGTTGAATTTGACTACTGTTGTCACCCCAAAATGAACGATGAAATTGTTGCTTTTTACGATAGAAACAAATCAACCATCATCATTCATCATAAGCTTTGTGTCAATGCCTATAAAAAAATGCAAGATCAAGAACCCATGGTTTTTATAGAGTGGAACAACACGAAAATATCACGCTATTTGCTTATTATTAGTTTGCAAAACAAAAAGGGAGTACTAGCCGAACTTCTAGCATGGCTAGGAAAGCTCGAACTCAATGTTTTGGCTATCAATTTGGGAATTGAAAACAGTGAAAACGCTGATTATTGTTATATTGAAGTGGAATCAAATAAGAGCGACAAAAATGTACTCTCCGAAAAGATTAGCCAACGTTTTAAATTGATTGATATTCGCAATGTCAAAGATGCCTATACTAAATAATCGGAGTAAAAGATGAGTATCGAAACACATACAGCAATCGCTCTAGCAGAGATTGAGCGAGGCAGCCTAGAGATAATTGATAAAGAAGCAATAGAGAAGTTGCTCAAAACCTATTATCAAGAGGGAAAAACCTATACCGTCAAAGCTGGATTTGACCCCACAGCTCCCGATTTGCATTTGGGGCATACGGTATTGCTGCAAAAATTGGCAACCTTTCAAAAATTTGGAGGTCATGTGCAATTTTTGATAGGGAGTTTTACCGCTACCATTGGAGACCCAACGGGCAAAAGTGAGACACGCAAGGTACTTAGCAAAGAGGAAGTGCACCGCAACATAGAGAGCTACACCCAACAAGCTTTTAAAATTTTAGATCCCGATAAAACCCAAGTGGTTTACAATCATGAGTGGCTAGAGAAGCTTACCCCTATGGAGTTTTTGCAACTTCTCTCAAAGCGAACCGTTGCTAGGATGCTCGAACGAGATGATTTTAAAAAGCGTTATAAAAACGAAGAGGATATTGCGATACATGAATTTACCTATCCTTTGCTTCAAGGCTATGACAGTGTGGTACTCAAAAGCGATATTGAGATTGGCGGAAGCGATCAAAAATTTAATTTGCTTATGGGGCGACAACTCCAAAAAGCTTACGAAGTAGGCAAACAACAAGCGGTATTGATGATGCCTATTTTGGAAGGGCTTGATGGTGTGCAAAAGATGTCCAAATCACTGGGCAACTACATTGGTGTCACCGATGAAGCCAACAATATGTTTGGCAAAGTGCTTTCGGTTAGCGATGATTTGATGTGGCGTTATTATGAGTTGCTCTCATCTGAGTCGCTTGATGCTATTGCTGGGCTTAAAAAAGGTGTAGGGGAAGGTTCGCTTCACCCTATGGATATCAAAAAGGCATTGGCAAGTGAAATCGTTGAGCGTTTTCACGGTGAGGGAGAGGGTCGCAAAGCAAAAGAGGAGTTTGAGCGTGTATTTTCTCACAAAAATATCCCAACACAACTAAAAGAGTACAAACTTGAAGCTAATATCGGTATTATTAAAGCATTAGTTGATTGTGAGCTTGTCCCCTCTTTGAACCAAGCACGAAGAGACCTAAAAGCAGGTGCAGTTAAAATGGATCAAGAAAAAGTTACAGATGAACACTTTATCATTACACAAGGAGAATATATCCTCCAAAAAGGTAAGAAAAGTTTTGTCAAGATAGTTGTAAAATAGTTTTTTAAGGTGTAGGCTATGAAAATAGGAAAATATATCATCTCAAAACCCATTATTCAAGGCGGGATGGGCGTAGGAATCAGTTGGGATAAATTAGCAGGGAGTGTCTCCAAAGAAGGAGGCTTAGGAGTTGTTAGTAGCGTAGGTACAGGGTATTATCAAAACAAAGCCTTTGTACACAAATTAATATCCAATAAACCCTATGGGAGTGAGAATTTTTACTCCAAAGAGGGGTTGATAGCTATTATCAAAAACGCTCGAAAGATTTGCGGTGATGCTCCGTTGGCGTGTAATGTACTCTATGCCTCTAATGACTACGGACGCATTGTCCAAGATGCTTGTGAGGGTGGAGTAAACATTATCATTACAGGGGCAGGTGTACCTGTCAATATGCCCAAATTTACGGTTGATTACCCCGATGTTGCACTCGTTCCTATTGTCTCAAGTGCAAGGGCATTGAAGCTTATTTGTCGCAAGTGGCAACGCTACAACAGACTCCCCGATGCGGTGATTGTCGAGGGACCTCTTAGCGGTGGGCATCAAGGGTTTACCTATGAGCAGTGCTTTGAGGAGCAGTATCAGCTTGAAAATATCGTCCCTCCCGTTATTGAAGAGGCGGTGCATTGGGGCAATATACCCGTCATTGCTGCAGGAGGCATTTGGGACAAAAGCGATATTGATAGATTTTTGGCGATGGGATGTGCGGGTGTACAGATGGGGACACGCTTTATTGGTACATTTGAGTGCGATGCACACGCATTGTTTAAACAAAAACTCATCGAAGCCAAAGAGGAGGATATCCAGCTCTTCAAATCTCCCGTAGGACTTCCTGCTCGTGGCGTAAGAAGCAATCTGCAAACCATGATAGAAAAAGGCACAGCCCCTAGAGTAGCGTGTATTAGCAATTGCGTTGCTCCTTGTCATCAAGGTGAAGAGGCTAAAGCAGTGGGATATTGCATTGCCGATAGGCTTAGCGATGCTTTTATGGGCAATACCCAAACAGGACTCTTTTTTACAGGGGCCAACGGATACCGTCTTGAAGGGCTTATGAGTGTCAAAGAACTTATGGAAAAACTCACCGATGGTGAAACGAACTAGCTTTTTAAAGGCTTTTTTACTTTTAGTGATTTTGACTCTTGGATTGGAGAGTGCTAACCATCTTAAAAGTATTAAGGTAAATAAAGGTGAGCTTAGGCTTATCTTTGAAGATAAAGTTTACAAATCCAATGTCTCCTCTTTTGTTCTTGAAAACCCCTACAGGCGAGTATTTGACTTCAAAGATACGGTTATTCACAACGACAATCTTCTTGATAAGCTTCAAGCATCCAATAATACCCGCTTTAGACTCTCGCAATACACCAAAAACAGTGTACGTTTGGTTATTGAGTCTGATAGGGCTTTTAAGTGTAGCTACTATGCACCCATGCTCAATGCACAAGTCTATCATATCGCCTTGCCTTATACCATAGGCTACAAGCAGACAAATCCCTACAATAATCCCCCCAAAACGTTCACTAAAGTAGTTGAAAAACCCAAACCCAAACCAAAGCCCGAGAATGAAGTCGTAGAGGTTGAAGAGCTTCCGTGGTACAAACGTCTTTTGGAGGGCAATAAACGTGACGATACCGCCTATAGACCCTCGAAAAACTACCGTGTCGTTGTCGATGCTGGACATGGCGGTAATGATCCAGGAGCTGTAGACGGTGGCTACAGAGAAAAAGATTTGGTTTTGAGTGTGGCCAAGAAGTTGCAACGTATTTTGGAGCGAGAAGGTTACAAGGTCTATATGACACGCAGTGATGATTATTTTGTCACATTAGGCAATCGTACACGCTTTTCCAACAAACGTGATGCCGATCTTTTTGTATCCATTCACGCCAATGCGGTGGGTAATAAAGCACGTGTGAATCTTGTTCAGGGCATTGAGACCTACTTTCTCTCCAAAGCACGTAGCCAAAGAGCAAGATTGATTGCCGAAAAAGAGAATCGTGCAGTACTTAGCTCCAAAGATTATCATACCCGTAATATATTGCTCAACGACATTATGACAGGCCCCAAAATCATACTCTCCAACAAACTCGCTATTGATGTGCAAAAATCTATGCTTGAGTATGCCAGAAGCCTCTATCCTGCTACACGCGATGGGGGTGTTCGTCCTGCTCCCTTTTGGGTACTTGTAGGCACTCAAACTCCTTCTGTTTTGATCGAAATGGGATACATTACTCATCCGCAAGAGAGACAAAAAATGTTCCAATCAAGCTACCAAATGATGATAGCCAAAGGGATAGCCAAAGGAATAGGTCGATACTTAAAAAACAGAGAAAATGAGCTAAATTAATGCTATTTAATTCGATTCTATCGGGGCATATTTTTATAAAATTTTTAGATTAAAAGCAAAAAAAAGGAGTCAAAAAAGCCCTAATCGCCCTAAAATAGGGACTTTAGAGTGATTTTTAAACAAATTTTATCTTTTTATAAGCCAGTAGTGTGCTATAATCATCCTATTAAACTAAAAAGGATAACCATGACAAAAGCACAATTTGTTGAGTTAGTACAAAAAAATGGGAATTTTAGCTCAAAAGCTGAAGCCCAAAAAGCAGTCAAAGCATTTACGGATTCTATTACAGAGGCTCTCGTAGCAAAAGAGAGTGTTTCATTTGTAGGTTTTGGTACTTTTACCGTTGTAGAAGTAGCCCCCAAAAGCGGTAAAGTACCTGGCACCGACAAGACCTATACAAAACCTGCTCATAATGCTCCAAAGTTCAAAATGGGCAAAACTCTTAAGGATGCCGTATCGTTGGTTAAGTAGTTTCGAGTTTTTTCAACAAAGTTTTAACTTCATTTTTACATCTTCATTCACCACTCCAAAGGCAAGAGACTCATCGCCTCTGGAGCGGAAAAATTTTACAAACTCTCTAGCCACTCTCTCATTGTCTCAATTTGTTTTTTGGTTTGTTGTGAGGATGTGCCGCCTTGAGAGTTTCGTGCATTCATTGAGGCTCTATTGTCGAGAATAGCCACCACATCGCTATCAATTCTACCATCAATACTTTGCAAATCTTCAAGGCTAAGCTGCGATATATCAAGCCCTTTGGATTGAGCATAATTGACGGCATCGCCTGTAATATGATAAGCATCACGAAACGCAATACCCGCTTTTTTGACCAAATAATCCGCCAAATCCGTAGCGCAAAGATGTCCAACCATCGAGGATTTTTCCATATTTGATGTATTGACTCTCATGGCTATTATCATCTCGTCAAGGACTCTTAATGAGAGTGTAGCAGTGGTAATGCTATCAAAAACTCCCTCTTTATCCTCTTGGGTATCTTTATTGTAAGCTAGTGGGAGCGATTTCATAACGGTTAAAAGCCCCATCAAATTACCATAAGCTCGTCCGCTCTTACCACGCAAAAGTTCTGGAATATCTGGATTTTTCTTTTGCGGCATAATGGAGCTTCCTGTAGCATGAGCGTCGCTTAAAGTTATAAAATTAAATTCACTTGTGGACCATAAAATAAGCTCTTCGCTCAAACGACTAATATGCATCATCAATACGGAGATATTGTAGAGCATATCCAAAGCAAAATCTCTATCGCTTACCGTATCAAGACAATTGAGAGTAGGGGCATAAAATCCTAATGCTTTGGCGGTAAATTCTCTATCGATTGGATGGGGAGTGCCCGCAAGTGCAGCACAACCAATAGGTGAGTAGTTGTTGCGTTTATAACTATCCATAAATCTCTCATAATCTCTTTTGAACATACTGGCATAAGCCATCAAATGGTAGCCAAAGTTGATAGGCTGAGCGTGCTGAAGATGGGTCATGCCTGGCAAAAGGGTATCGGTATGTTGCGAAGCTATGGTTAAAAGTGTTTGAATATTTTGTTTTACAAGTTGAGCCACATTGAGTGTTTGTTTTTGAACAAACCATCTAAAATCCAATGCTACTTGGTCATTTCGACTGCGTGCGGTGTGCATACGTTTACCGCTATCGCCTACGATTTCCGTTACTCGTCGTTCGATTGCCATATGAATATCCTCATCCTCACCATCAAGGCCAAACGAACCCTCCTCTATCTCCTCTTTAACTTGTTTCAAAGCTTTATGAATATCCTCTTTTTCGCTTTGGCTAATAATGCCTTGATTGCAAAGCATTTGAGAGTGAACAATAGAGCCTTCAATATCTTCTATATAAAGCAGCTTATCAAAAGGAAGCGATTGATTAAGTGCTTGTAAAAGTACCGATGAGCTTTGAGAAATGCGTGCTGAAGCTATCTTTTTTGCCATTTAATGTCCTAATTTTTTGAACAAAGTATAGCAATTTATTGGTTAATCTTGAGCGAGACGGTAGCCTCTATTGTCCTAGCTTTTTGAAAAGTACTCGAATGACATTCGCTTCGCCTTGATGTCCCATGCCTTCGCTTAAATGCACAATCTCCTCTTTGAGTTGGATAAACTCAATGTCCTCTTGATGAGAAGCAAAATCTTCGATAGTGTAGAGCTTTTGACTATCTTTGTGGCCTCCGCTGCTGCAACTCAATTGTTTGATTGAAAAAACTCACCGATGAAAAGAGCATCGGATTTGAGCGTCACCACGGAGTGCTTTAAAACTTTGCCCAATAGTGGCTTGGGAAGATGCATAAAAGAGGTGGCGATAGCATCAAAAGCGTCGGGCTGGGGTTGCCAATGCTCAAGGTCTTAATGCAAAAGCATCGATAGTGTATCCATGCGATTGAAGCAGTCTCTTTTGCTTTTGCAGTGCGATAGTAGAGGCATCAATGGAGCTAATCGTGTGTCCCAATTGTGCCAAATGCAAAGCGTTGCGACCTTCTCATTTAGCTAGACAAAGGATACGGGAGTTGGGTTTGAGACGAGGGCTTTGCATTTGAATGTAGGCGTTGGGTTGTGTGCTATAGAGATACTCCTCCTCATTGGCAAGTATCGTATTTCAAAAGTGTTGAGCATTGTTTATGACGCTATTTCCATTTTTTTTGATTGCCAC
>DYTG01000169.1 GCA_020726085.1 Sulfurovum sp. | reverse complement strand
TTAAGCACTATTTAGAACGCCTTAACGAAATACGCAACAGAGCGGCACACAGTGGAAGGCTTTTTAATCGTACCTTTAGAAGTGCATCGGGTATAGGAAAATTTCAAACATTTAGAGCTTCAATATCTACGCATAAAGCTTTGGATGTCGCTCTCTTTTTGCACTTTATGCTTAATCAACTTCAAGAGTATAGAAGCTTTGAAGATTTTAAACACAAACGGATAGCAAAATTGTTTCAAAAACTCAAAAAAGATAGTTTGTCCAATATGGAATCCTTTAATCTTATCAAAAAATATACCAAACAAGATACAAATAGAATAAAAAGAAAAATAATTGAAAGAATGAGTATATAGAAGTTACTAGCCGTGATAAGCGATGGAGATGGAATACTAAAGCGTACCCAAATTTACATCTTAACAGAGGACTAGCGTTGGTTACAATATAATTATAGCTAATACAAGCTATTATTTGATTACAAAAAGAAATTAATAAGCTTTAATGCATCAATTCATTACGAATTTACACACAATATCATAATCTAACGAATAAAAACAGAATCCCTAACCCAATTGCTTTTTAAGCAACTCATTGACTTTGGCGGGGTTGGCGGAGCCGCCGCTGATTTTCATCACTTGTCCTACAAAAAAGCCAAAGAGTTTCTCTTTGCCCTCTTGATACTCTTTGGCTTTGTCTTGATTTTGGGCGATAATATCATCGATAATAGCCAAAATAGCCCCATCGTCATTGACTTGTTTAAGTCCCATGGATTCTATCAAAGCATCGATAGAGCTATCTTCCTCCATCAATCTATCCAAAATATCCTTAGCACCCTTGCCGTTGATTGCATTGCTCTCAATTTTGCTCACAAGCTCACCGAGTTTGGCACCGCTTAGGGGGGATTGTTCGATAGAGAGGGAGGCTTTATTGAGTCGTCCCAATAGTTCAGTTGTTAGCCATGTGACGCAATTTTTGGGCGAGGCGTTGGAGGTGAGCATCTCTTCAAAGAAATACGCCAACTCTTTAGTAGAACAAATCACCAAAGCATCGTAACGTTTTAATCCTAGCTCTTGTATATAGCGTTCTACTTTAGCATCGGGGAGTTCGGGCATTTGCTTCGCCTCCCCAATCATCTCATCGCTTACGATAAGCTCACGCAAATCGGGGTCTGGGAAGTAGCGATAATCGGCCGCTTCCTCTTTGCCTCGCATCGATTTGGTCATGCCCTTGTTGACATCAAAGAGTCGTGTCTCTTGTACCACTTCACTCGCATAAACCCCATCTTCGTAGGCTTCGGTTTGGCGTTCTACCTCATAGGCAATAGCGGCGGCTACAAATTTAAAAGAGTTGATGTTTTTGATCTCTACTCGTGTCCCAAATGCCTCTTGTCCTTTGGGACGAATCGAGACATTGACATCGCATCGGAAGCTACCCTCTTGCATATTGGCATTGGAGATATCAAGATAGCGTACAATTGAGTGAAGCTTTTTGAGATACGCCACCGCCTCATCGGAGCTACGCATATCGGGAGCGGAGACAATCTCTAATAGCGGTGTCCCTGCACGATTGAGATCGACTTTGGAAATATCACCGTCGTGGGTGTTTTTTCCCGCATCGGCTTCTAAGTGGGCTTGGTGCATTTGTATGCGTTTGGTTGAGCCATCTTCGAGATCAATAAAGAGTTCGCCCCCTTGCACAATGGCTTTGTGCATTTGCGTAATCTGATACGCCGAGGGACTATCGGGATAGAAGTAGCTTTTGCGATCAAAAGTCGAGTGGTGATTGACACGGGCATTGATAGCATACCCAAATCGCATCGCTTTAATAGCTGCTTGACGATTGACCACGGGCAAGGCTCCTGGCAAAGCCAAACAAGTCGGGCAAGTGTTGGCATTTTGACGGTGAGCAAAGCTGGTAGGACAAGAGCAAAAGAGCTTTGTTTTGGTATTGAGCTGGACGTGAACTTCTAAACCAATCACTGTTTCAAACATAATATTTTTTACCTTTTGTATTAAATCATCTCTAAAGCGATTATACCTTGTCACTCTTTTAATGCACCTAAACCCATAGAAATTTTACAAAACATGAGGGCCAATCATCTTTCATAGCAATAATTATCACATCATTGCGTTGTGCTTTGGTTTTTGATTGGTTGAAATGCTCTTAGAGAGTTTTGGCTTTTTTATGTCTTAGGTTTTTTATCGTTTGGTGTGATAGTATAGAAAGGTGGAAATTTATGAGATGGTGATTGTTTGTTAAGGTGGTGCCAATACTAAGTAATTGTTTGCTATATTTCTATCATGCATTGAAAAGACAGAGTGTTATCATATTGTCAATATATGTGTAGCATTAGCATCACTCTTGTATTTTTACATTTTTTTAAAAGTGCATCTTCATCACCCGACTTATAAATTTAGAAAGGACACATAAATGCTTCATTTTCAAGACCCATATTTTACTAACTCTTACACACTTCACGAGGCATTAATCCAATCTTGTTCAACTTCGATACAAGGTAAGGGAGCTTA
>DYTG01000041.1:1812-13592 GCA_020726085.1 Sulfurovum sp. | reverse complement strand
ACCCCAAATAAAATTGGGAGTCTATATCTCTTAAAGATCTCTCATCTCTTTTGAGATGGCTTGTGAGGTTTTTCCTATAATCATCTTTGCCAAAGCCACATTTCCATCGTCTCTAAAGATAGCAAAAACGTTGATTTTTGCGAAGTTATCACCCGATTGGTCTCCTGCACTGTTGATCAAAAAGACGTGACCGTCCATCGTTTTGGTCTCGACAAATGAGGCATCCGAAAAACCAACGTCAAGCGATGATTCCGACATCATTTTAAAAGCATCGTTGAAGATACTTGCCGAATAGGCAATATCGACACCTGTATTTTCATTGTCCATATAGAGCGTTTCACCTGCGAAGTTGAGTACAGCTGAACCTAAATAACCGCTAACCGTTCGTAATTTTTTCATTGAAATTTCAAAATTTATCATTGTTTAATCCTTAACCTTGAATTCTTAACATAACATCGTTGAATGTATCAATGCTTCCACCTTGCGATGCTAAGAAATCTTCTAAAACTTTTTGGGAAGCCTCCACGTCGCCACTCTCCTCTGCTTCTATCATATTTTTGTAGAGCGGTTCAATGATACCCCTTGCGGAAGTGTTCATTCTTTTGCGTGTTGAGGTGTAGTTTCTCAACGACCCATCAGGATTGCTTGCTACTCTTACTTGTGCCAATACCCAATAAAATGAACCATCTTTGCAGAGATTTTTGACAAATACATTGGTATCCATACCACCTTTGAGATGAACCCACAAGAGCTTAAAGACACTTTTGGGCATATCAGGATGACGGATAATAGAGTGAGGCTTATCTATGAGCTCACCTTGTGTATAACCTGCTATATTAAAAAAAATCGGATTTGCGTAAGTAATATCACCCGCTTCATTGCCTTTTGAGACGATAATATCAATATCTCTCATCTCTTTTTCTACATCAGTAGGCACAACTCCCATCTGTTACTCCTTTTTTATGCTTAGGGTTATTATTTTACATCATTTTACTTAAAGTATCGTTAGGGAACTAAGATATTTTTTGCTATAATCCAAGAATTATCTTAATTATATAGGAATAAAGATGCAAAATACACCCAATTTTATTGATACACTCACTCAGGCAATGAACCATGTTACAAAAGCAAAGGATAACGCAGAGATTAATCAACTCATAGAGAAGCTTTTGATGGATTTTACTGACTCCGAACAGGCTGCATTATTGATTTTTGACAAAGAGAAGATGATTTTATTCAACGACAATGAGAGAAAAACACAAAAATTTTCTATCGTTGGTTCCGATATTGGACTAGCGGGATACACGTTCAACACCAAAAAAAGTGCCATTTTCAATCACGTCACAAGCGAAAAGCACTACGAAGCCTCCATTGATAATCCAAACAATATGCGTATCAAAGGGCAAATTATCGTCCCGCTCATTCAAGAAGAAAAAATCTACGGCTTGGCACGGGTTTCGCGTTCCATCCTCTTTAATCGAAACTACACCAAAATCCAACTTGATATGATCAAATCCATCGAAGGATTTCTTATCAAAATCATCAACATCATGCAAGGGGACAACAAAACACAAAGCATGGATGTCGACAAGCAAGAGGTTCAAAACAAGATTACACAAGCAGCAAAGAGTGGCATCAACGACAACGAAGAGATCAACTCCACCATGCTCTTTCTCTCCAATACCGTCCACGATATTCGCACTCCTGCCAACTCTCTCTATGGATTTTTGGATTTGATGGAGGAGCAGATTAAAGACGAGCGACTCCTAAGCTTCATCGCCAATGCCAAAGAGTCAGCACAATTTATCAATACCCTCATCGATTCGATTTTGGAGCGTATCAAATACGAAAAAGAGTCCTCTGCCTCTGAACCAACCGTTGTCAATACGATTAAGTTTTTTTCAAACGTAGCCAATATCTTTACGGCTAATATGTTCAAAAAAGAAATTCACTACCTCATCTACATCGATCCCCTTGTCCCCAAAGAGATTGAAATCGAAGAGCTTAAAATCAAACGAGTACTCATCAATCTCATAGGAAACGCTTACAAGTTCACGCCCAAAGATAAGGTGATTGAGTTTAGGATAGAGTACAATGCGCTTCAAAAATCACTTGCATTTAGCATCAAAGATACAGGTATTGGTATCGCCAAGGAGAACCAAGAGAAGATATTTGAAGCCTTCAAACAAGCCCAAGCCGATACCTCTATTCAATTTGGTGGCACAGGATTGGGATTGGCAATCTCGGCTACATACATCCAAGATTTGGGCGGTAAGCTAGAACTAGAGAGTGAGTTAGATAAAGGAAGTAACTTCTATTTTACCCTTCCTATCCACATTATTGATGAGTCTCCTGCACACCTCTCTTTTGAAGATCCAACCAAATTTATTACTATCCTAACCGATCGCCTTACCTGTATCAATGCTAACAATATGCGAAAATATCTTCAAGATCTCTCTGTCGCCGATGAAAACATCGCCATATCCGATAGCATTGCTCAAAACACAACTCACCTTTTTTGTTTTGAACACAAACTAAGCGAGGCAATCGTTAAAGAGTGCAAAGAGCGAAACATCAAGCTTATTGCCATAGAAGAGCAACTCTTTTCGATTAGTAAAAATCATAAATACAAAGATCTTAAAGTTATCTCCGAGAACTCCTATTATGAAGACGTACTCTACTCAACTGTATCCTCACAACACAAACCGCGTGTATTTATCGCCGATGACAACAAAATCAACGTCATGTTGCTCAAAGCCATCCTTGAGAACGAGTATTGTACTATTGAACACGCTCTTGATGGTCAAGATGCCCTCAATACTCTTTTGGATGGACTTAGGACAAGTAAACCTTTTGATGTGGTTTTCATTGATAAGCATATGCCCTTACTTTCGGGTATTGAAGTCATTGAACAATACAAAAAACAAGAAGCTAAATACAAACAGGTTCGCCCTCTCAAAATCATTTCCATTACAGGCGATCCCTCTATTGGCAATGACGAAAAGAGACTTTATGATTTAATTGTAAGCAAACCCTTTGGCAAAAGCGAAATTCGTGAGGCATTTGCCAAATCGGTGGTTCAATAGCTTGAATTTGCAAATCTAAAGCCTATCAGCGTGATGTCGTCTCGACGTATCTCTTCGCCTTGGTGGCGATTGATTTCGTTGATAATGAGACGTTTTTGTTTTTGCATGGGTTGATGATGGATAGAGAACAAAAACTCTTTGAAGCGTTTGTTGCCGTACAAAAATTGATTTTTGCCTCCGATTTGATCGGTGATACCATCGGAGTAGAGATAAAAACTCTGATTTTTTAGGCTTAGCGTGTGATTGGTGTATTGATAATCTATCTTAGAACGCTTATAACCTAAGCTTTGTTTGTCGCTTTTGATAGTTACTACCTCTCCATTTTCAACATAAACCAAATCGATCTTAGCCCCTGCAAACGTAAGATATTCTCTAGCATTATCAATATAACACAATCCCATATCCAAACCATCATCGCTAAGGGCATTGTGGTGGTTTTGATTGAGTTGCGAACGTATATCAATATTAAGTTCATGCAGTATCATAGCGGGATTGTCGCTAATGACGCTATGGCTTAGACGCTTAAAGCTACTGCCCGCAAGCATCGTGATAAACCCTCCCGATACCCCATGCCCTGTACAATCGGCTACTCCAATAAGTATGCCTTTGTCGCTTTTGCTATAGAGATAGAGGTCACCGCTTACAATATCTTTGGGTTGCCAAATGAGAAAACTATCCTCAAGGGCTCTGTCTATCGCTTCCCACGGAGCCAAAAAGGATTTTTGAATATTGGTAGCGTAACGGATGGAAGATTGCAATTGGGCATTGGAGTATGAAAGTTTCTCGTGATTTTCATGCAAAAGCGTATAGGCTTCTCGTACAATTTTCGCAAAGAAAAAAGCAATCGAAATCACCACAACATTGACCGCACTAAAACGCATAAACTCAATAGTTGAAAGCGTAACGCCTACGGTTGTGTAGATATAGGGCATAACAATGGCGTAAAAGATCAACAAAAACTTCATTCCTTCCTGATAGCCTTTGAGTGAGAAAATCGCAAACGGGAGTGCAAAAGACCATAAAATCGAAAACGATTGGGCTTTGGAGACAAAAATAGTGGCAATAGTTGCAAAAATAATAGCTAAAACCGCAAAGGTTGAAGCGGTATCAATGGTGTGTTTGATACGTAATGCGTACCAAATATAGATGATAGGAAGCGTAAAAACTCCCTCAGCAATACCCAGAATATAGTTGCCAGTCACAAATAGATGAACAAGAAAAAAGACAAAAAAGAGACTTCCTGCTAGATAGAGAATGATGTTGGTCATCAAAACTTGCTGGTAGAGATAGCTGCTTTTCTCTATGAGCATATTGGATAAAAAAATAATCCTAAAAGTTTTTGGTTTCATGGTATCCCTTGTTTGGATTATGCAAAGTAGTATTTAATTTTATTTATTATACTATATAATTCATAAAAACTCTAAAGGGAGACTAGGTATGAAAAAAAATTTAGTTCTTGCAGTATTGGTACTTTTTGGATTGGCACAAGAGGCAATTGCAAATGAGGTCTATTACGCCAAAATCGGTCACAACGACAAAATCAACTCGTACGGTGAGCGTTTAGGCAGTGTGGCGGATATTTTACGACAAGATAGAGCCAACTACCATAAGTTTTTTGTGCGTGACAGAGAAGATTCGGACGATAGATTTTTTGCCTATCCTGATAATCGAGCAAGAATGGCTTCGATGCTACGAAACGGATACATCTCACGCGAGGCACGTGATGCGATAACGTACGGCAATCCTGTGGTGCGTGTAACGATTAGTGATTATCGAATCGAAGTAGAACTCTACTAATGCGTTATTTAATCCTCTTTCTAGCGCTCTCCATTTTTGCTTTTGGTGAGTGCGATGATAATGCCGATAAATTGGCAGTTTCTTACCCTCAAATAAGCCACTGCCACAACAATCGCATCGTCTTTACCGACGGCACAACGATGCTCTACGATGATGGGAAACGCAAAAGCTTTGAAGAGTTGCTCAATCATGCCGATATTGAGGATATGTTTTCCATGCACTATCCACGAGGCAAAAACTCCTACGAGCCCCCTGCCAAAGATTTTGACCCTGGGCGTATCAGAAATGAGGACTTTACGAAAAAGATCTACGGATCAACTTCTCGTCAAATCCAAGCTAAGCTTACAACCATTCCTTTTGTGCATGGCAAACGCATCCAAATTACCACTATCAATGGGGTGGATAAAAAACTCCAAGCCGTGGGGCGTGAACTTGAAGCCCTTCCGCAAAAATATCACAAATATTTCGCTCAAATAGGCGGAACTTACTATTGGCGACCTATTGCGGGGACGAATCGACTTAGTTCGCACTCTTTTGGCATTGCTATTGATATTAACGTCAAATACTCTGCCTATTGGCGATGGAGCAAAGGGGCTTATCGCTACCAAAACCAAATCCCTCCCGTTATTGTAGAGATATTTGAAAAGCACGGCTTTATTTGGGGTGGCAAATGGTATCACTACGACACCATGCACTTCGAGTATCGCCCTGAACTTTTGCGATAGCGTTGAGTTGAGATGGTGGGTTTGACGACCCTACACAACATCGGTTATTAATAGTAGCGTTTGTCTCGTATAAGCATGACGGTATTGTTGTTTTCCATACGAATATCAAAAAGGTCAATGGCTTTGATAAGATGTCCGAGTTTGAGATAGCCGTAGTTGATGGGAGAAAAGGAGGAGTTTTGGCTGATGTATTTACCCACCGCTGCGATATTCGCCCATCCTGCATCGTCGCAGGTTTGTTCGACGGCTTTTCGCAAGACATAGAGCAGTTTGGTATCTTGACGCAACTCTTTGCGTTCTATTTTTTTACTCTTCGTACTCTCTTCTACCTCATAAGAGGCATCAAAGAGCTTTTCGACATAAATAAATTGCGAACACGCATTGACAAAAGCCTCAGGGGTTTTGGACTCCCCATACCCATAGACTCTCAAACCATCAGTCAAAATGCGTGTCACCACAGGCGTAAAATCGCTATCGCTGGTAATAAGGGCTATGGCACTAAGATTTTTAGTGTAGAGCAAATCCATCGTGTCGATAATCATCGCAATATCGGTAGCGTTTTTGCCTTTGGTGTAGTCAAATTGCTGAATAGGTTTGATAGCATACTCTTGGAGTGCCTCTTCCCAGCTTCGAAGTCTGGGATCTTTCCAATTGCCATAGGCGTTGCGAATATTCACCACACCGTATTTGGAGAGATCATTTAAGATAGAATCGATATATTTGGCACTCACATTGTCGCAATCAATAAGCATTGCGATATTGGAGTCATGGTTTTTTGGCATATTATTTTCCTAAAAGAGTGTTCCGCTATCATCAAGTGGCGAACTTATAGGGCGATTAATTTTGGGATGAAGCGGACTTGACTCCACATCGCTATCATCGGGGTCTATAGCTGTGCCGTTGGAATCGACATACGTATCTGAAGCCTCGTTGCCATATATCTGCGAGGGCAAGGGCGAAATGGAGGTATAGAGTTCGTTGCCCTCATCGGATTTGCCACCATAGACACCTTGAGGCTTGTCAAATGTTCTTTTGAGATTGGGTTCGATTTTGAGCAACTCTTTGTAAAAATAGGAAAAAGAGGGTGCTGAGGCGTGTCCTCCCGTAGCACCAAATCCTATAGGCTTATTGTTATCACGTCCAAACCACACAATCGTTTCAATCGTAGGGGAGTAGCCGCAAAACCATGCGTCGATGTTTTTGTTGGTAGTACCTGTCTTACCTGCTATCTCAACTCCACTTACTGCTGCTTTTGAGCCTGTACCCCGTCGCACAGCATCTCTTAAAATAGAGGTCATAAGATAGGCTTGGGGCGGAGTCGTAAAATTGGCTATCTCTTTGGGTTTGGTTTCATAAATCACCGCTCCCTCCTTGGAGAGAATTTTGCTGACTATTCGAGGCTCTATCATGTGTCCGTAGTTGGCAAATACGGAGAATATTTGAGCCATCTTTAGAGGACTAAGTCCCAAATTGCCCAGTGCTATCGACATATCTTTGGGGATATGAGGCACATCCAGCAAGGCCAGACGTTGGCGAATAGTAGGCACTCCTATGTCATGCACAAGGTTGATGGTCGCAAGATTGCTTGAATGCACAACGGCTTCACGGAGCTTAATAAAGCCCTTGAAGTTTCCACCTGAGTTTTTGGGGGCCCAAATCTTGAGGCGACCGCCGCTGTAGTATTGAAAAGTTCTGGCAATATCGGTGAGATTACTGGCAGGATTGTAGCCCATATCCAAAGCGGTTTGATAGATAAAAGGCTTAAACGATGAACCCGGTTGGCGACTTGATTGCGTAGCACGATTGTAAGAACTCTTTTTATAATCAACACCCCCCACCAAAGCTAAAATATCCCCTGTTTTATTCTCTACGGCTACCAACGCACCATTAAGCGTCGAGGTTTGAGCGTTTTCATGATACTTTTTGAGCAGTTGCTGATGCCCAAAATCAATCGCTTTTTTGGCTATCTCTTGATATCGAATATCGACGGTGGTGTAGATAGTGTAGCCTCCTGTACGCATGTCTCCTAGTTGCTCTGCACCAAAACGACGAAGTACCTCATCGACAATAAAGGGGGCTTTGTTTTGGGTGAGTGTTGTATTGAAAACCTCAGGAGTCTCTTTGACGGCTTTGATGTACTCCTCTTCGGATATCCAACCGATACTTCGCATTCTAAAAAGTACGCTGTTGGCACGAGCAAGTGAGCGTTTGTAGTGTTTGACAGGATTTAGTGAGCTAGGAGCGTTGGGCAAACCTACCAAAATCGCAGACTCTTTGAGCGAAAGCTCATGCATCTGTTTGTGGAAAAAGCCCTCAGCTGCGGTACGAATGCCGTAGTAGCCGTTTCCAAAAAATATCTCATTGAGGTAGCGTTCTAAAATCTGCTCTTTGGTGAGTTCGTTTTCTATCTTCATCGCCAAAATCGCCTCTTTTATCTTGCGGCTTAGCTTCTTTTCGTTGGTTAAAATCTTATTTTTGATAAGCTGTTGGGTTAGCGTACTGCCCCCCTCCACAAAAGCACCCGCTTGAATATCTTTGACGACGGCTCGAATAATGGCATCGATATTGACCCCATTGTGTTCAAAAAATCGGGTATCCTCCATCGCTACAAGTGCCTCCACAAGGTAGCTTGGCATATCTTCGTATTTGGCATAGAGGCGGTGTTTCTCTTTGAAAACATAAGCAAGATGCTCACCGTTGCGATCAAGTATGGTGCTTGAAGTGTCGGGTTGATAGTTGATGAGTCTATCGGCATCAAGCTTCACCTCTTCATAAGCATAAATAAATGCAGCAATCAAAGCAACCGCAAACATAGAAAATATTAAAATTGAGCCTTTGATAATACTATTAATCACAAGAACGCTACTCCATCACTGTTTTAAATCGCTTATTATATCCAACATATCTTTTAACTCTTAAGCATTTTAGCTCCCAAAAATAGAAGATGCAGAGCAACTATCGTATCTTAAAGGTAATAAGTGCCAAAATATTGGCAATAAACGATATCATCCAAAAGCGTACGATGATTTTGTTTTCCGCCCATTTTTTGAGTTCAAAGTGGTGGTGAATGGGTGCCATAAGGAATATTCTCTCGCCTCTAAGCTTGTAACTGCCTACTTGAAGTATCACCGAAACCGTCTCGATAACAAAAATGATGCCAATCAAAATAAGCAACACCTCGCTTTTGGCCAAAATAGCCAAATAGGCCAAAAATCCACCAATCGAGAGACTCCCTGTATCGCCCATAAAGACCTCGGCAGGGTAGCAGTTGTACCACAAAAAGGCCAACAAAGCCCCAATAAAGCTAGAGATAATAATCGTCACCTCTCCTACCCCTTTGATGTTTTCGACAAGTAGATATTGCGAAAAGATAGCATGACCCATGACGTAGAGAATAATCGAAAAAGAAGAAAAAGCAATAACAGAGGGAACAGTAGCCAAACCATCAAGTCCATCGGTAAGGTTTACGGCGTTGGAGGTTGCCAAAAAGACCATTATCCAAAAAATAATAGCAAAATAGCCAAAATCCAAAACAGGGTTTTTAAGAAAAGGAAGATATAAACTCGTAGGAAACTCAACCACAAAGACCAAAAAAGAGGCGACCATCAATCCCGCACCCAATTGCCAAAGCAACTTGCCTCGTGGAGTGAGTCCTTTGAGATTGTCTCCTGCTAAAACCTTGCCAATATCGTCTTTGAAGCCAACCAGTCCAAAAGCGACAATCGCAAAGATACCCCCCAAAACATAAAGATTGCTTAGATTGGCACTCAAAAGTGTAGCACTAATCGTACCAAAGATAAAAATAGCTCCTCCCATAGTGGGCGTTTTGCGTTTACCCTCATGAGCAGGAACGTATTTGCTAATAGGCTGATTGGCATTTTTGCTAATTGCCCACGCTAGATATTTGGGCATAAGATAGATAGTAAGCGAAAAGGCGATAATAAAGCCAAATCCAGCACGCACGGTAGAGTATTGCAACAGGTTAAAATCGAGTAACAAATAGAGTTCGTACAACATTTAGAGACTTCTTTTGAGTTGGTTTAATATATTAAAAAGTAGTATTCTACTATTATTTCAATAAAAAGTAGGAAAAGAGAGAAACAAATGAAAAATAAAACACTATTAATTATTACCGATGGAATTGGACACAAACCTCAAAGCATCTGCAACGCTTTTGCCGATGCCAATACCCCTACCTACGATAGATTGTTTCAAGAAGCTCCTCATACTCTTATAGCCACACACGGACTAAGCGTAGGGCTTCCAGAGGGGCAAATGGGCAATTCGGAAGTGGGACACATGACCATTGGAAGCGGACGCATTCTCTATCAAGATTTGGTTAAAATTTCACTCGCACTTCAAGATGGCTCACTCCAAAGCAACGAGGCTCTCACTTCAGCGTTGGCACAATCCAATCGCATTCATATCATAGGACTCCTTAGTGATGGTGGGGTACATTCGCACATTGAGCATATCACAGGTCTTGCCCAAATTGCAGCGCAACAAAACAAAAAGGTATTTTTGCACCTTATTACCGATGGAAGAGATGTCTCACCTACCTCAGCTCCTACTTATATCACGGCAATTGAGGCGATTTGCAATGAAAATATCTCTATCGCAACCCTATCGGGACGATTTTATACGATGGATAGAGACAACCGTTGGGAGCGAGTCAAAGAGGGTTACGATGCCCTTGCACACGCTACTCCCAAAAGCACACAAAGCCCCCATGAATATATCCAAAGCCAATATCAAGCCAAAGTTTACGATGAGTTTATCCAACCCGTAGCCTTTGAGGGATATGAGGGAATGGAAGCAGGTGATAGCGTCATTGTAGCCAACTTTAGAAGCGATAGAGTACGAGAGATTACGACGGCTTTGGGCAATGAAACCTTCACTGGATTTGAACGGGAGTTTATACCCCTTCATATCGCTACCATGACTCAATACGACTCCTCTTTCCCTTATCCTATCCTTTTCCCCAAAGCCTCTCCCCAAAATACCCTCTCAGAGGTGATTGCAAAGGCAGGACTAAGCCAATTTCATACGGCTGAAACCGAAAAATACGCACACGTAACCTTCTTTTTTAATGGTGGAGTTGAAACGCCTATGGAAAATGAATCACGACTGCTCATCCCTAGCCCCAGTGTCAAAACCTACGATATGCAACCCCAAATGTCCGCTCTAGCCGTAGGCGATGGGGTGATTAAAGCCATGGAGGAGGGTTACGATTTCATCGTCGTAAATTTTGCCAATGGCGACATGGTAGGACACACAGGCAACTACGAAGCAGCCAAAATTGCCGTAGAGAGCGTCGATACTCAGCTCAATAGACTCCTTGCCAAAGCCAAAGAGCAAGATTACGCCGTCATCCTCACTAGCGACCACGGCAACTGCGAAGAGATGAAAGATGCCCAAGGCAATGTTTTAACCAACCACACCGTAGGAGATGTATGGTGCTTTATTCTAGCTGAGGGCGTAGAGAGTGTAAAAGAAGGTAAAGGACTCAATAATATCGCCCCAACAGTACTTAAATTGATGGGATTAGAGATACCCAACGAGATGGACGAGGCGTTGTTTTAAAACATCCTTTTAAAATGTCATATTTTTTAGTATAATATGAAAAAGTAGTTTAGGGTAATTTAATGAGTCAAATGAATTTGGCAAATATCAAAAACGCTATGCGTAATGACAATGCTCTCTATACATTTGATGAGATTTTTTCTACCCATTTACCCCAAAGAGTCCTTCACTCTTTGCGTTCAGTCAAACCCGATGAGATACTAAATATCGATAACAAGCCTATTATTCTATTTTTTCATCACAACAACTCTCTAAGCAAAACACAAATTTTTAAAAACGCATGGAACTTTGGCGAAGCTCCTATTATCATCATCGAAAACGAGAGTGATTTTGAAGTCTATAATGGATTTGAATTTATCGTCGAGTCCAAAGAGCTTGAAAAATTACCTCAAAAGAACCTCAATTATCTATCGATTTTAAATGGTGAGTACTACAAAGAACTCAAAAGCTCAAAAAAAAGCAGTCGTCTTGATACGGTACTGCTTAAAAATATCAAAGATGCGAGAGAAAAACTTTTAAAGAGTGGATTGCAAAAACATAGAGATATTGCCAATTCTCTTATTGGACGCATTCTCTTTATACGCTATTT
>DYTG01000041.1:0-1712 GCA_020726085.1 Sulfurovum sp. | reverse complement strand
TTTGATATTTATGATTTTTCGATTATTCCTATTGAATTTATCTCCAATGTCTATGAGAGTTTTATCGGAGAAGAGGAACAACGGGAAAGTGGAGCTTACTATACGCCTACTTTTTTAGTCGATTATATACTCAAATATACCGTAGATGAGTTTTTCAAAAACAATCCTAATGAATATAATTGTAAAGTTTTAGACCCCGCTTGTGGAAGTGGTATCTTTTTGGTGGAGACTTTTAGAAGACTTGTGGCACAATTTGAGAGAGTCAATGATAAAAAAATTACCGCTAATGAACTCAAACGATTAGCCAAAGATAATATTTTCGGTATAGATAAAGACCCTAGTGCTGTCTCTATCTCGGTATTTTCACTCTATCTTACCATGCTTGATTATCAAAATCCAAAAGAGATAGAGAGTTTTACCTTTCCTTATCTTTTAAAAAGTAACAAAAATAAAAAACCTAATTTTTTTAATAGTGATTTTTTTGATACCGATGCCCCCTATAATGAGATTTTAAAAGCAAAAGAGCTTGATTTTATTGTGGGGAATCCGCCGTATGGACGAGGAACGATTAAAAAAGGTAGTAATGTAGCCAATTATATTAAAAAACAATCCATAGAGGTTGGAAATGAAGATATTGTGCAACCTTTTATGGTTAGGGTCAAAGATTTCGCCACAACTAATACGCAGATTGGTTTTATTGCAACTAGCAAGGTTTTATACAATTTACAAACAAAAACTTTTCGTACAAAGTATTTTTTTAACAACTTCAAACTTAATCACATTTTGGAGCTTTCATCGGTACGCAAAGAGATTTTTGAAAATGCCGATGTACCCGTTTCGATTCTCTTTTATCAAAAAAGTAATGAAAAGGAGATAGAGAAGCATTTAATCAATTACATATCGATGAAGCCCAATCCCTATTTTAAAAAATTTAAAATATTAACACTTGCACGAAGTGATTTTAAAAAGATTTTACAAACAAAATTGTTAGAAAATGATTATTTATGGAAAATATTGGTCTATGGTTCGTATTTGGATTTTAATTTTATTAAGAGATTGAAAAGTTTACCGAAAATTAGTAATGAACTAACCCATAAACCCAAACAGGGCATCACTGTCGGAGGTAGTGATAAAAACCCGACTGCTAAATATATCGGAATGCCTTATGTGCAAACAAAGCAGTTTAAGCCATTTTATATTTTATCAACTGTTTCAACTTGGACAAAAACTTATGCACATAGAAATAAAAATCTTGAAATTTTTAAAGCTCCTTCGCTCTTGATTTCTAAAGGCATTAATACAGATTTGGAAATGAAAATTGGCATTTTACAAAGAGATGCTATTTTTACCGATTCGATAACGGCTTTAAAGACAGATAATCAAAATACACTTTATGGAATTATGGGGACACTTTATTCATCACTTTTTAAATACTATATTCTCAATATCGGTTCTTCTATCGCCATTGAGCGAGAACAAATTCATAATCCTGAAAAATTTGGTATGCCATACATTGAAGATGAAGCAATTATCCAATCAACTAAAAGTCTTGAAAAATACTCACAAAATGATTTTGCACAATACGATGGAGAGTTTGAGATTTTAAAAGAAGAACTTAATAATAATGTCTTAAAAGCTTTTAATCTCAACGAACAAGAGTACGCCTTAGTCGATTACGCCAATAGTATCGTCATACCTTGGGTGATACAAAA
>DYTG01000168.1 GCA_020726085.1 Sulfurovum sp. | reverse complement strand
TAGAGCCAAATTTTAGCATCGGTTGCTGATGAGACATTGGCAGCAATATACTCTAGCTCTTTAAGCAATTCCTCTTGCTTCTCAATCTTTTTGAAAGCATCCATTTTGCTTTCAAGAAACGCTTTGATATCTTCTTGTGTTAGAAACTTCATACTCTCTCCTTGATGCAATACTTATTTATAATGTTTGTAGATTTTTTCAAAGTCGTCGAAATGATTAATAAATATCTCCACAAGGTCAGGGTCAAACTTACCGCCGCTTTCAAGCTCAATATACTCTTTGGCTTTTTCTAAAGACCACGCCTCTTTGTAAACTCGTTTGGTAGTAAGCACATCAAAGACATCAGCAATAGCAACAATACGCCCGTAAATATGAATAGCATTACCCTTAATCCCCTTAGGGTATCCACTCCCATCAAAGGCTTCGTGGTGTTCGTGAGCGATAATAGAAGCTGCTTGGAACAAATCCCTAGGAGAGTCTTTGAATATCTCGTAGCCTACTGTGGGATGGACTTTGATTTTATTGAACTCTTCATCGCTTAGTTTGTCTTGCTTGTTGAGAATCTTTTGATCAATGACAATCTTGCCTATATCGTGCAAAGGTGCTGCTAGTCCAATCTCATTAATTTGTTTTTGAGGTAATTTAGAAAGTCTTGCCAATAGCGTAGCGTATTGTGCAACTCTTTGGATATGTTTGGAACTCGTGCCAATGGATTTCTCCTCTCCGAGTGTGGCGATAATATCAATAGTCTCACGTTCTATACTCATTATCTTCTCTTCTTGAGCAGCACGTATATGGATTTGATTATCAACCCTAGCTTCGAGTTCAAAAGGATTAAAAGGCCTGGAGATATAATCAGCCCCGCCGCTTAAAAACCCCTCCAATATCGATTCATTATCGGATTTGGCACTGACGAAGATGATAGGAATCTCTTTGGTATTGGGATCTTTTTTGAGCGTTCGAGCGATATTGTAACCATCAATAGGGAAGATTATAATGTCAAGCAGTATAAGATCAATGCGGTACTCTTTGGTACGCTCAAAGGTCTCTTGCGCATTGGTGGCATAGAGGAGGTTGTATTTTGGGTTGGTCTTTAGAATATTGGTAATGACACGGATATTATCAAGATTGTCATCAACAATCAATATTTTAAACTCTCTCATCTCGTTCCTTGTAGCTTTTGATAGGATATTCATTCATAAGTGTTTCAACTTTGGCTATATCAAAACTCTCAACAGACTCAATAATCTCTTGGGCGTAGTGATTTAACGACTCCAAATTATAGCGTGAAGCCATTGATTTTAGCTTAATACCAAAAGCTTTGATAGCATTTAAATCCCCTTTGCCTTTGATGAGGTGGTACTTGTAACAAGGGTAGTAGCCTACACGATCAAACTAGGTTTGTAGTCGATTTCTAGCACGATTGAATCATCAATCCTAATTCATTGAACGGTTGTCTCCGCTAGTGGGCGACATTACCAATCGTCTCTCTCATGGATGCCATTTTGCTTTGCGAAATAAGCAACGCTTCGGTCTCTTGGCGTTTTTTGCTCTCACTATCGACTTGATTTTACAAAGAGAGGTGATAGGCTTTTTGGGTTTGTTTGGCTTTGATACAATCAATCAAGGCTTCAAGCACTTCAATGAGTTGCTCCATAGAGGTAGGTTTGATAACGTAGCCTTGAATACCTGCTTTGATGGAGTTGGTGAGATATTTGGCATCACTATGAGCCAAAACGATCAGAATAGTGACATCTTTATCCTCTTGACGAATACGTTCAATCGTCTCAACACCACCCATAAAGGGCATATTAATATCGGTAATAATAATATCGTAACAAGTTTTGTGTAAATTTTTCTAGCCCCCTCCAAACCGTTGCTAGCTGTATCAATGATAGTAAAAAAAGTTTTTTAGAAGTTGAGCGTTGGTAAGTCGAACACTTTCGTTGTCCTCCGCATAAAGCAATCTAAGCCCTTAGCTAATGGATTTGATTTTGAGTATTTTGTCTTTATACAGCATATAAAACGTTTCATTTTTCAAACAAAATAATATCGTAACTGTTGGTTGCTACAATCGCTTTGGAGGTGTGAACCGAGCCTTGTCGATTGGTACGGCTAAGCTCATCTCTAAGGTCACTAATCTCATCTTGCATCTCATCCATCTTCTCTTTGAGTTGTAAAATAATATCAACTCCTGCAATATTTACCCCCAAATTTCGAGTCAATCGCAATACCATTTTGATATGATCAATATCTTTTTGGGAATAGAGACGTACTCTGCCTTGGGTTCGTGAGGGCTTAATAAGCCCCTCTTTTTCGTATTGCCTAAGCGTTTGGGGATGAATCTCTAAAATATTGGCAACTACGCTAATCAAATAGACGGGTTCTTCATAACTGTGCATCTTCTCTCCTTTGGAAATTGTTTTTTATTTATCCAAATGCTTTTTGAGTTCATCAATGGAGATATTTAACTCTTTGGCTACCTCTTCGATAGAGAGTTTAAATTTGCTTATCATTTTAATAGCCGTATTGATAAT
>DYTG01000167.1 GCA_020726085.1 Sulfurovum sp. | reverse complement strand
CTTTGGCAATCTTGCTCATAAACGGAGCTAAAAACTTTTTCTTCTTTGCTTCTTGCCCTCTTTGCCTCACTACATCTCCTCAATCAACACCTCAATGGTTTGCATTTTGGAGCGTTGGTCGAGACAGCGGATGGTATGTCTGCCCTCGTTTAGATACTCAAATAGGGGTGTTTTAGAGGTGGCTTGAAGCGGTGGACGGTTGTCGATAAGCCAATAGATGGTAGTGTTGGTATCGAAGGAGTAGCACTCAAACTTCATCTTTTTGAGTTCATCGGGGAGTGCTTTGTGGTGGATGTAGTGGGCGTTGGGGATGGGTGAGGCGATGAGGGGTTTGTAGGTACTCCACTCCTCGTAGCAACTGTGCCTTTGAAGCTCCTCCATAGAGCCAATAGTACCGCTCTCCATCATTTTGGCAAGTACCTCAGGACGCAACAAGGCACAAGGGGTTTGGAGCTTAACCCCCTCGATAATACTATCTTCGATGAAGCTTTTACACTCTCCTAATGCGATAACATCTTGACATATTTTTTGCTTTTGGATAGTGGAGGGTTGGCTAAACCAACTCGTGTCGTTGAGGAGTTTAAAGATTTTGATGACCATAGGAGAGGCGATGCGTATGCCTGTGGGCTTTTGGGCGGTATCGACTTTGAGGGTGCGATCAAAATTGCCGTACCACACCGCTACGGTATAGTTTGGCGTATAACCCACTGTGAGCAAATCTTTGGCGTGTGCCGACGTACCTGTTTTAAAAGCGATACGATTAAGCCCCTCGATATACTCCCATGAAGCCCCAAAATGGAGACGTGGGACATCAGAAAGTATTTGAGAGATAAGGTAGCTAGAAGATGGAGTAAGCAAAACGATAGGTTTGGAGGCGTGAACGTGACGCAAATAGGTAGCTTCTCGATAGACTCCCCCATTGGCAAGAGCGGCGTAGAGCTGGGCTAATTCGAGCAGTGTAATGCCACTACCCCCTAGCACAATAGAGCTACCGTAGTGGTGTTTGCTCTTATCAATGGAGCGTAGGTGTGCTTTTTTGAGCAGATGATAGAGTGAGCGTTCGCCCAAAACCTTGTCAAGCTCTACGGCTACGGTATTGATAGAGTATTGCAAAGCCTCCGAGGCACTCATGACTCCCGTGAAGCGTTTGGAGTAGTTTTGGGGTGCATATCCCCACAGCGAGATAGAAATATCATAAAGGTTTTTGAGCGGTGTAATAATCCCCTCTTCAAGTGCCAAAGCGTAAATAAAAGGCTTAAGCGTCGAACCTGCACTAATAGGTGCCACGATACCATCGACTTGACCCCCTTTGGGACTTTTGAAATCATTTGAGCCTACATACGCCACAATCTCCATGGTTTTATTGTTGAGTACGATAGCAGCACCGTTGTGGATATTGAAGTGTGCCAACTCTTGCGTAGAGCTTTTGAGGTACTCTTCGAGGCTCTTTTGCAACCTCAAATCAATAGTGGTATAAACACCTCCACCGCTCTTAATCATCGCACTCAAATGGGGCAACGCATCGGGCAAGGGTTGGCGTGAGGGATAGAGGCTTTCGTGCAACGCTCGTGCAATTTGAGGCGTTTGGGGCAGACGCTTAAGCACCCTTTTTTTGAGATACTCGACTCTATGGGGGTTGTTTTGGGGGCGATTGGCGTTGGGATTTTTGGGGATAGAGAGCAAATAGGCGATTTGAGCTAGGGAGAGATTGCGAGGCTCAAGCCCAAAATAGAGCCTTGAAGCGCTGTAAAATCCCTCCACATTCCCACCAAAAGGAGCGTTATTGAGATACAACGTCACTATCTCCTCTTTGGAGTAGTGCCACTCGATTTGCAACGCCCTTAGGGCTTCGGTGAGTTTGCTTGTGAGTGTTCGTGGATTGTCGTTCATCATACGGGCAAGTTGCATCGAGAGAGTAGAGGCTCCAATGGTGCGTTTGTTTTGGAGATTGAACCACAACGCCCTTGCAATAGAGAGCGGATTGATACCAAAGTGATAGTAGAAGTAGCGATCTTCATAGTACACCAAAACCTGCTTGATGTCGTCACTTATATCACTGGCGTTGAGTTCCATACGCACAAACCCATCGCTGCTTAGATGAATACGGGCGATTTTGCCCTCTTTGTCATAGATGATGGTTGAGCGAGGTTTGTGGAGTTTGTCCCTATCGAGCGGATAGAGCAGATGCAACGCCACCCCAAACACCATCCCAGCCAAAAAAAGATACAAAAGCCTCAATTAGAGTTCTATTCGAGCGTTCAAGGCTCGTGAAAGGGAAATTTTGTCGATGTTTTCGAGTTCCACCCCGATAGGCACTCCTTGGGCTATTTTGGTGAAGCGTAGAGGATAATCACGCAGTCTATCTTCGATATAGAGCATCATCGTATCAGTAGCTATCGAAGGAGAGAAGGCAAAAATCACCTCCTCTATCCCCTCTACCGCACTCCTTAGATGCCTATCGTCGAGATACTCTAGGCGGTTGATGATATAGTAGAGTCCGTGATACTCGCCGCTCTCTTCGATACTCATTATATCTTTGG
>DYTG01000003.1 GCA_020726085.1 Sulfurovum sp. | reverse complement strand
TTTGCTTCGATTGCAGAAATAATACTAGAAAGGTCAATTTGCTCTACAATTTTCGCAGTAACATCTTCTGAAAGCTGAATACCGTTACTAGGATTTTGATCGCTATCAAGTGATTGCATTAAAATAGCCATATTTTTTACTTGTGGATGGCTTGTATCGTTTCTATCAACACCTACAATATCTTGTGGAAAGACATTGCCGTCTTCTGGAATACTTTTGATAGTCCCTAGAACCGTTTGACCGATTTTGAAGGTTACTTCTTGTGTAGGACATTCAAATTTCCCTTCCGCATCTGTAGTTCCTGTTTTGTCGCCACAAATGTAGGTGGCACCTTTTACTGCCTCATCTACAAAATAACCTGTGTAGGGTTGGTTATTTGGAGTCTCTGGTGTTGTTGTAGATGAACCGCCTCCGCCTCCGCATGATGTGATTGTAAGAGCCGATAAAGCCGAAAGTAATGCTACTGAGTATTTCATTGTGTCAATTCCTTAATTAAAAATTTTAAATCTACACTTATAGATTTTTACACTGCAAGATTAGCAGTAAAAAGTTACAGTAGGGTTACTTATTGGAAACAAAATGGTAACAATATTGATTATAGGTAATCTTTATCGCTTAGGGGCTTTGCGTTTGGGTTGGTGGCGATTTTGTGTCTCATGTCGATTTTTTTGATAGTGTGTAGCGGATTGAGCGAGGCGATAGTGGCGTTGCGAACGGCATCGTTTTGGAGCAAATAGAGGATAAAACCGTTTTCAAAGAGTGCCAAACGGGTTGCAATCGCCGTCGAATAGGTCGTGAGGATACCATCATTGGCCAAAAGCCTAGCAATATCGGCAAAATACTCACACGTCCACAACAAAGGGTTGGTTTTGGGAGAGAAAGCATCTTGATAGACAATGTCAAATTTTTGGGTAAGTTTGGGAATACTCTCACGTGCATCACCTAGTAGAATTTTAATATCTACTCTTGGATTATGGTACGTTAGCTCTTTGGAGAGCGTGATAATAATCTCTTTGAGGTTTTCAAACTCTTTGGGGTAGTGAAAATCTTTGAGTGAGCCGATGAGTTCTAGGTCAAATTCGGGCGAAACAATCTCAACACTAAGATCCAATTGATGCTTTTGGATATAGTAAAGCGTCGTCAATGTATTGTACCCCAACCCAAAGCAGACATCCAAAATACGCAGATGTTTTTTGTGAGCATTCAACGCAAAAGCGGGGATAATATGTTTGTGAAGCGACTCACTTAACGCCCCATCGTGGGTAGAGTGATAATGCTCTTTGAACTCATACGAATAGAGCGTATAACTCTCGTCATGGGTTGTGACTCTCTCTTTTTGAGGACGCAAAGTGGGATTGTAGGGTGGGTTGCTGCTCTTTTTCATGATGCCATTATAGCTTCTCGAAATTAAAAAATGATTTATGCTATAATAGACAAAAAAGGAGATTGCCGTGCCCAATCTTGAACTTTTACGCTATAGCTATGATGATTATTGCTTATGAAAGGGAGATTGGGAGCTTATTGGGGGTATTGCGGTCTCGATGGCTCCTGCTCCATTGCGTGTGCATCAAAATATCGCAACGCAAATAATTTTTCATCCCAAAAGCAACTTTAACGAGGAGGAGTGTTTAAGGTGTGAAATCTCCTATGAAAACGATTGGAAAATTGCAAACGATACGGTTGTGCGACCCGATATTGTTGTAGTATGTCACGAGGAGCATGAAAAATACCTTACCAAAGCCCCCAAAGTCATTATTGAGGTATTGAGTCCCTCAACGCTCAAAAAAGATGAAACGATTAAATTTGCTATCTATGAAGCCCAAAAAGTAGAGTATTATATTTTGGTCTATCCTGAAGATTTGGTAGCTAAGGTTTATAAAATGAGGGAGGATAAATATACTAAAGTGGGTGATTTTAGCAATGAAAAACTCGATTTTGAAGATATTGAGTGCGAACTATCGCTTGATTTTGCTCAAGTATTCAAAAAATTTCGACGATAGTTAGGGTTTTTACCCCAACTCAACCGTCTCGAAGCTATACTCCATGGTGAGCGTTTTTGCAAAAGGCTTGACAAAGCCAATCGTAACGCCTTGAATGGTGTAGTCTATCCCCGATTCGCTTTGGCTAATGCTTTTGGTGGGATAGAGGTAAATCGTGCCTATTTCGTCCAATCTAAAAATAAAGGTTTTATTTAAAAGCTGGTCTTTGATAGTAAGTATTGAGTCTTGTAGCTCTTTTGAGTCTCCTAAGCTCTCACCATTGAAAGTGACACGTTTATAATCAGCAAAATGCAAATTCCATTCACTTACATAATAACAAGGCGTTTCAAAAGTACTGTCAAGGGTGACCTGGGTTGCAATTTTGCCGTTTTTAAACTCAAAATTTTTGGTAAGCATTGTATCGTATTTTTGCTGTGCATAGATACCGCCTTGCCGTTCAAGTGATAGACTCTCTTGGGTTGAATCGATCACGCAATAGGCTTGATTGGCAAAATCGCCGTACTCTTTAAAGCTGCACATCCTAAAGCTTTCAAGGCTCAAGGTATCGGCAACGATATGGTCAATAGAGGATTTTTTGAGGTACCAATCCTCAATGTGTTCAATATCCTCTGTCGTAGTGAGAAGATTGTGGTGAATGGTTGTTGTCTCATCTTCAAGCTCTTTAATCTCTACTTTATCTGTTTTCTGGATTTTATCGTGATAGGCTTCATGGTAGCGTGTGAGGGTATTTTGGAGGTTAAAGCACTCTTTGCGTATATCAAGCTCGACGATTTGTCCCCCGTGGCTAGGTTTGATGATGGTGAGCAGCTTGGAAGTATAAAACTTGTACTCCAAATAGGAATCCATATCAATATCATAGACAACGCATTCGTTTTTAATCTCTTTGAGGTTTTCGCACTCGATAATGTAACGATAGGCATTGTCTCGTAGATTGGGCAGATAGATACCTCCAAAGACTCCGTGCCACAATACATCGTTGCACTGGGTTTTAAAGAGAGCCTTTTTGTATTTTTTACCTTTGATGCGTTCTTTGGAGAGTTCTAGGGAGCGTTTGTGTATCCAGTTGCTTTCGCTGTATTTCAAAAAGAAGTTCTTCCAAATACCCCCACGCACGAGATACTCATCCTCGCCGACTTGTTCAAGCAATTTGTGATAATTGCTGCTAATATTACGCAACACCGACCACTCTCCCATCTCATGATAGGAAACCGTAGGCAAATAGACCAGTCCCAAAGCGTGATTTTGGGTGTAGTACTCTTGATAGGTCATGACCTCAATCGATTCATCACTAAGAGTTTGGGTAAAAAACTGCTTCAGCCACCCATCTTCATAGACTCTTTTGTAGGTTTTTGGCCAAACACCAAACTTCTCTCCATCATCAAAGATAATAGCGGCATTTTTGCCCTCAAACTCTCTAAAGTCGTGAAGTTTTTGCATCGTTTTGTCGATAGATACAAAGGGAATAGCGTAACGTAGCTCTTTGTTGATAGGAAAAAGTGCGATAGAGTTGTTGCTGTTTTCGGTCATAAAATAGCCTTGCAAATCTTTGGGATTGTGTCCTGAGGCTATCAAGTGGTAATCATCAACAATGACATATTCAATGTTGCATTTTACCAAATCATCGATAATGGAATCGTCCCAAATACGTTCGGTAAGCCAAAGCCCTCTGGGTGTTTGGTTGAAGTGCTTGATGATAAAGCGTGAGAGTTTATCGATTTGAGCTACTCTATCTTTACTTGAAATCGATGCCAAAATGGGTTCGTAGTAACCGCCTGTAAAAAACTCCAATTGAGGCGAGAGTCGTTGCATCAAAGCAAAAAGTTCAGGGTCGTTTTTGTAAACAAACTCCAATATCCAACCGCTAAAATGTATCGAGCATTTAAACTCAGGAAATCCTTCCAAAACCTGAAAAAAGGGTTTGTAAGATTTTTCGATGATCTCGTAAACAACATGGTCAAAATTATCAATAGGCTGATGGCAATGGATACCAAAAAGTAGGGATGTTTTCATCTAATAACTCCAAAATATAAATCTTCTCCAAAGAGTATAGCATAACTCTATCCTATTTATTATGACAATTGTTTCTATTTTTTAAATATATTTCTTGTTTCGTAACGAATAACTATTCCACTTCATTGTAATTTGCTTTTGCATTTAAAGCCAAATTTTGTCTAATATTTGTTACTATAATGATATATATTTTTACTATAATCTAAAGTCAAAATATACAATACTAAAGCAAGGTTATCTATATGGCTCTATTTCTCATTATTATGACTCTTTTTGCAATACTCCTCTCGTTTATTCGCTTTCTTATAGGACCTCATCTTACCGATAGAGTTGTGGCGTTTGATACAATGGGGATTATCACAGTATCACTCTTAGTGGTTATATCTGTGACCATCAAAGATAGCATCTATTTGGATATAGCTTTTGTTTTTGCTCTCATAGGCTTCGTTGGGACGATTGTTTTTGCACGATTCAATGCAATAAGGAACGACGATGCTTGATGGTATTGGATTTTTTATTATATTTTTGGGTGCACTGCTCTTGATAATCAGTGCGATTGGGCTGTTGCGTATGCCCGATACCATCACCCGTATGCACGCAGGCACGAAAGCCTCTACCTTGGGCAGTCTGCTTGTGATACTAGGAGCGATATTTTTAGACCCATCGCTTTGGTTTAAACTCTCGCTTTTGGGGCTTTTTATACTCCTCACTAACCCGCTCTCATCGTCAATCTTGGCTCGTAGTAGCTATCTCAAAAATGGCTTTTTAAACAAGAGTGGAATAGATGATTTGGGAGAGCAAAAATGATAGGATTTATTGTACTTTGCATTTTTGCAATGCTTATTCTCTTGGCTATTTTTATCATATCCAACAACGATTTGGCTCATAGTGTGATTTTATTTATGGGGTTTGGTTTGGGCAGTGCTGTCTTGTTTGTCCTCTTTAGCGCACCCGATGTAGCTCTAACGGAAGCGGTGATAGGTGCAGGGACGAGTGGTGTTGTCTTGCTAGTAACACTCCTACAGATTAGTAAAAAGGGGCGCAACGCATGAATCCAAAAAGAGAAATTAGAGTACAAACCATCGTGGTTTCACTGCTCGTATCCATCATGACTATTTTGCTCTTGGGTATATTGCTGAGCTTTCAACCCCTCTCTGGTTCACTGGGTAGTGAGCTTTTGGCTATCAATCAAACCACTACCCAAAGTGCCAATGCCGTCACCTCGGTAGTCACCTACTTTAGAGGGCTTGATACACTAGGGGAGGTTACGATACTCTTTTTGTCTATTTTCGGGATTGGTTTGGGGATAGAGAGACTTCAAGAGAAAGAAAATATCTTTAGTTATGACAATGCCCTCCTCAAAATAGGAGCGGATATACTCTTTCCACTGATTATCCTCTTTGGATTTTACATCATCATTCACGGTCACCTCTCGCCTGGGGGCGGATTTCAAGGGGGCGTGGTTATTGCAAGTGCTTTTTTGCTGATGTTTTTAGCCAAAAACAATGAGTTGAAATTAAACCACAAAATTACTACTCTCGTAGAGGCACTCAGTGGTGCTGGTTTTGTCCTCGTTGGTATCTTGGGTCTTTTGCTTGTCGATAGATTCTTGGGTAATTTCTTGCCACTAGGCACTCTGGGCAAACTGTGGAGTGGGGGCGTGATACCGCTCATCTATATATTTGTAGGACTCAAAGTCTCTGCTGAGATCAGTACCCTCGTTGAGTATTTCATAAGGATAAAAGATGCTAGATAGTTTCAACCAAACACCTTTTTTGCATGGAGTTATTACCATCGGTGCATTTTTGCTTTTGGCTATTGGTTTGATTGGTGCAATGAGCAAAAAAAATCTCTTCAAAATATTTCTCTCTCTATCTATCGCTGAAGCAAGCCTCTTTTTGTACTTCATAGGTATGCACTTTGAGGTTGGCAAAGATGCCCCTATTGTGACGGAAAAGGTGACAGAGTTTGGCGTAAATATGGTAGATCCCGTACCTCAAGCGATGATACTTACAACCATCGTTATCGCCATTGCGGTCTTGGCACTCTCGCTCTCCTTTGTTGTCAATTACTTCAAGCTCACGGGCAATTTGGATATAGACAAAATGAATGAATTAGGAGAAGAGTCATGAGTTTGGTCTATTTCGTGGCTTTGCCGCTCCTCGTCTCATTTTTGGCACCCTTTTTTAGAGAGTATCTCAAATATGTCTCTGTAGCCATCAACCTCGCACTGCTTGTGTTTGCGATGAGTTTTATCTCTGCTTTGCCAATGCGTGAGTATATATCCTTTGATTTAGCTCTGAGTATCTCCTTTGTGCTTGATAGTGCATCGCTCTTTTTTGTGATACTTTTCATCCTTATAATGACACTCCTCTCACTCTACAATCTAGGCGGCGAGAACAGCAAAGAGAGATTTATCCTCGATAATATACTTCTAGCAAGTCTCATGGGGCTTGTTTTGAGTGGGGATATATTCAATATTTATATATTTTTCGAGATGGCAAGTATCACGGCCTACATCCTCACTTCTTTAGGACGAGACAAACAAGCCTACAGTGGGGCGATTGGCTATATGATTATCGGTTCAGTCGCCTCTATTTTTCTCCTTATCGCTATTATGAGTATTTACCTTAGCATTGGTTCGCTTGATTTGGTAACCATAGGTCAGAGATTTGCTACGATTGAGACGCATACGCAGTTTTTGATTTTGCTCTCACTCTTTATTGGGTTTGGTATCAAAGCAGAGATTTTTCCTCTCAACTTTTGGGTTGCTCATGTCTATCAGGCCAGTGGGAACCAAATCAACGCACTCTTTAGTGCCACACTCTCCAAAGCCTATATCTTTCTCTTTTTTCATATCGCCTATATGCTCGGCGTGGATAGTCAAAAGCTAACCTTTTTGGCGGTTATCGGTGCTATCTCTTTCGCCGTTGCCGAACTCTCCGCATTGAGAAGTAAAGATCTAAAGAGGATATTTGCCTACTCCACACTCGGGCAGATAGGGGTGCTATTCATCGCTCTCTCATCGGGTAATGTTGTAGCTGTGAGTGGGGCGATATTTTTGATAGCTCTTCACTCTATCACCAAACTCATGCTCTTTTTGTCTCTTGATATCTTAAAGCAACAGTTTCATAGCACAAAGGTAGCGGTATTTGGACGCTTTGGCTCACTCTTTTTGATGAGCATCTTTGTTGTCGGATTTCTCTCACTTTTGGGTCTGCCTCCATTTGGTGGATTTATTGCCAAACTTACCATACTCAAGGGCTTGGCTCTAAGCGGTGGGTATCTCTTGATAGGGGTGATTTTGTTGGTTTCTCTTATAGAGGCTGCCTATCTCTTTAGACTTTTGGGATACGCCAGAGGTGGAGATGAAACAAAAGAGAGCTTATCAATACCTCTCTTACACAAAGCACTGCTATCGCTTATGGCGACTGCTATCGTCTATTTTGGTATTTTCCCCGATACTCTTCTTGCGGTTTGCAAGGTCATCGCAACAACACTTATAGGAGGTAGCCATGTTTAACTTTGCTATGACCCCACTAGGCAATCTCTTTTTTGGTTTGACACTCATCGTCTTTGCCTCTTTGCTTTTGATCAAAAACGAGCGGAGGGATTTGCCGTTGTATGTACTCCTCTTTGCATCACTAGGAGTTATATTTTATGCCAGTGACCTTATTACGCTCTTTGTGGGATGGGAGATTATGAGCTGGAGTAGCTACTTTATCATCGCCAAAAGTGCTAGGATAGAGACGCTGCAAAAATATATTATCTTTAACCTCGCAGCAGGTTTTGCACTCCTTGGGGCTATCGTCCTCATCGTTGCTTTTGCAGGTACGACACTCTACGGTGAGATTGATTTTGGCAAAGTACCCGAGGCGTTGCATGTACCGATAACGCTTTTGCTTTTTGTCACCATCGCTATCAAATCAGGTATTATGCCCTTTCACTACTGGGTTGTGGATACCTACGAGGAGTCCGATCATATCTTTTCAGCGATACTAAGTGCTATCATCTCAAAAGCTGGGATATTTCTCTTTATCGTCATCTTTTCGCAAATTATAGGCTATAGATACCTTCACGGTTCACTTTTTGATGTACTTGCGTGGTTGGGTGTCATTACCTCCATTGCAGCCACTTTCAAAGCCATCTCACAAGAAGAATTCAAAAGACTCCTAGCCTACTCCTCTATTGCTCAGATAGGTTATATCGTCACTGTTTTAGCTCTCTTGGAGGGGAGTGGCATCGAGGCTGGACTCTATCACACCATCATCCATACGCTAGTCAAGCTTCTACTCTTTGTCAATATCGCCTCTATCATCTACATCACAGGCAAGACAAAATTTAGCCAGTTGGGTAACCTCCTCTACGACTATCCTATCCTCTTTGTCCTCCTTCTCATCGGTATCATAGCCCTAGCAGGTATGCCACCACTGGGTGGGTTTAACAGCAAGTTTCTTATCTACACGGCACTATTGGAAGAGAAAAAAGCTCTTTTACTCGTAGCCGTGATGTTTAGCTCTGCCTCCGCTTTTCTCTACTGCTACAAGCTCATCTATGGTATCTACTTAGGACAAGCAAGTGGCGACAAAGAGGGATACAGAGAGCTTCCCGTGGGTTTTTATATCCCTCAGTTTATAGCAGCTATCATCTTGGTAGTTTTGGGTATCTTGCCTTCATTGGGTATCGTGCCACTCAATCCTATCTTGGACTCTTTGGGCTTTGAGGTGAGTAGCTACGGTAGCCTCTTTGAACTCCATACAGCCTTTGCATCATTCAACGGTGGTGTTCTTATGGGACTCTTTGGAGTTGTTTTTGCACTCATTTTGTGGCTTGTGACTTCCGTGAAGAGTAAGGCAGTGATGGCAAGAGATCGATACGACATCAGCTACTGCGGTGAAACTCCCGACCCACAAAACAATCTTCACTATGGTTATGGCATAGGAGAGGAGTTGCGACGCATCAGCTTTATTGGAGTGATATTGGCAAATAGTACTGCCGCATATTGGGAACATATCTCCAAACTCAGCAGTGATAGTTCACTCATGCTCAAAAAACTCTACAGTCTAGGTACGCAATATGTTGGGCTCTTTGTCTTGCTCTTTTTTACTATTTTACTTTTTTTGGGGGTGAGATAATGCTTTTGGATTCACTTGTTATGATAGCATTGGCGTATATTTTTGGATTTTTATACTATGGACTCTATAGAAATATCTCCGCAAGAGTTCACGGTAGATTTGGACCCTCATTAGCACAATCCTTTTTTGATAGTATCAAACTCTTTCTCAAAGAGAACTCTACCAACTTTGGCTGGATGTTTTATGCAGGACCTATTATCATGATGACAGGGGCTATTACAACCCTCCTCTTTATTCCCTATCTCAATGGGAGTGAGCATCTAATAGGTTTGAGCCAATACGGCAACCTTATCCTCGTGCTTTACCTCATGGTTTTGGGACCTTTGGGCAATGCTATGGGTATAGGGAGCAACGGCAATCCTTTTGGAATCATGGGTATCACACGAGGTTTGACACGCCTTATTGGGCTGGAGTTACCCTTTTATATCGCTGCTATCGGGCTTATGATAGCCAACCAGAGTGCGGATATCGGTGTCATTATGACCAACCAAAGTGAGGGTTGCAACGCATTTACCCATCCGTTGCTCTTTATTGGGGCATTTATCTCATTTTTGGGATTCATGGGTAAATCTCCATTTGATGTCGTCGGTGCACCCCAAGAGGTTTACAGTGGACCTGCTACAGAATTTAGTGGAAAGTTTTTTGCTATCGCTCTCTCTCAAAGTGCTATCTTTTCATTTGCAAAACTACTCTTGATGGTGAATCTCTTTTTGGGAGGGGCGGAGGGTCTTGTGGAGCTAGTCGCCAAGACTTTTGCACTCTTTTTGGTGGCAGTGTTGGTAGGTAATGTCTATGCGAGATTTACTACCATACAGAGTGTTGAGTTTTTAGTGAGAGTCCCGACAGGTATTGCCCTAGTTGGACTCTTGTTTGTATAAAGGAAAAAAGTATGTCAGAAAATACCCAAGAGGGATTTGTAGATCAGCAAAAAGTTTTGAACAATGAAGAGTACTCCATCAAAAACACACAAAGTATCATCCAAAAAGCCGTCGATTGGTTTCGTGCAAGGAGTATGTTTGTCCTAGCTTATGGTACGGGCTGTGGGGCGATAGAGATGCCTCCTATCTTTACGAGTCGTTATGATATAGAGAGACTCGGTGTCATAGGCGTAGCGACTCCTAGACAAGCCGATATCCTCATCGTCTCAGGCTACTGCTCCTACAAAACACTCAAGCGAGTGATACGAAGCTATGAACAGATGAATGAACCAAAGTATCTCATAGGATTAGGGAGTTGTACTATCAACGGCGGTATGTATTGGGATAGCTACAACACCATCAAAAAGCTTGATGAGTATCTCCCCGTAGATATGTATGTCAATGGTTGTATGCCCAGACCCGAAGCACTTATCGAGGGCTTTGTCAAACTCCAAGACAATATCAGAAACGCCAAAAGCGAGGCAGGATATATCCAATACAGAGAAAACAATGCTTTCTATAGAGCCAACCAAGAGAAGATATTTGGCAAAAACACTATTCCAACCTTTGAAGAGAATTTTGCAGGGATGAACCAATGATAGAATTTTTGAAAAAACATTACGAGATAGTAGAGAAGGGTTCAAGGCTCTACAAGCTTCAGATAGAGTCCGATAAGCTTGTAGAGATACTCTCCTATATTTCTATCAACAGCAACTTTATCACACTCTCACAAATAGCCTGTACCGACTGGATAGAAGATGAGGTGTTTTCTCTCAACTATATCCTTACCACTAAGGAGAGAGATAAAAACCTTATGGTAGAGGTACGCATCGGTAGAGTGCATTGCTCTTTACCAACACTCCTCACTCTCTATCCACAAGCTCAGGTGATGGAGCGTGACCTTCACGAGATGTACGGTATCAACTTTAGAGGCAACGACACACTCTATGATTTTGCCCTCGAAAACTGGAATGAGATACCGCCACTCCGCAGGGAGTTTGATACATTAGCCTATGTCAATGAGCATTTTGACTTTAGGATAGGAAGGGAAGACAACAAAGATGTCAAAGTAGAGGTAAAACGAAGAAAAGCCCAGGCAAAGGAGTTAAAAGATGGAAAATAACGACAACCAACTCATCAAAATATACCATGGCCCACAACACCCAGGTATCACAGGCAACATGAGCATGGAGCTAGACCTTCTAGGCGAGACTATCAAAGAGGCTAGGACACATGTGGGCTACCTCCACCGAGGCTTTGAAAAACTGATTGAACGACGAACCATCATTCAAGCCTTTACGATAGTGTGTCGCATCTGCGTCCCTGAACCAGACCCAAATGAGGAAAATTTCGCTAGAGCCGTCGAGGGTTTGGCAGGCATAGAGATAAGCCAAAGAGCAAAATATATCCGTGTCATGGTACTAGAGATGGCGAGACTAGCCGCCCAAATGCTATGGATGGGTGGACAAAGTGGCTCTATTGGACTAGGAGTCGTGGGTCAATGGAGTGTCTATGATAGAGATTTGATACTTGATCTTTTTGAGGAGCTAACAGGTGGGCGAGTCTATCATATGTATATCTACCCAGGTGGCGTTAGGCGAGAGCTACCTAATGGATTTTTGGAGAAGTTAGCCCAGCTTTTGGACTATTTAGAGAGAAGACTTCTTGATTATGATGGTATCTTTTTTGAAAACAGTACCTTCAAAAAGAGAGCAATAGGTGTGGGTGTGGTCAATAGAGATGAAGCCCTCAAAAATGGCTATGTTGGACAAGTCCTTAGAGGTTGTGGGATAGAGCGAGATGTGCGGCGAGATAACCCCTATCTTGTTTATGATAAGCTTGATTTTGAGATACCTACGTATGAGGGTTGCGATGTCTATAGCCGTGCGTTGGTACGAAGAGGTGAGATGGTAGAGTCTATCAAGATACTTAGACAAGTAATAGCTCAGATGCCCAGCGAGGGAGCTATCATGCAAAAGCTCCCAAAACATCGCAAGTTCAAACTCCCAAAAGAGGATATTTTTGTAGCTACTGAATCGGCTCGTGGAGAGTTTGGCTACTATATGGCAGGGGATGGCTCAGAGTTCATTAGGCGAATGCAAGTCAAGGGTCCCTCACTCATTCATGGCTTTACGCTACTCGAAAATCTATTGATAGATGAGGAGCTATCCAATGTGGCTCTCATTATGAACTCACTGGGTATTTGCCCACCCGAAATGGAGCGATAAAATGCAATTTTCACCTGATATAAAAGGCTCACTTCTCCCGTTTTTGGCCGTCAAAAAGCTCTTTGAACACCCTAAAACCATCTGTTATCCTGAAGTAAAAAAAGAGCAGATAGATGGCTACAGAGGTTTTCATACCAACCTACTAGCTGACTGTATAGGGTGTGCCAACTGCCAAGATGTTTGCATGAATGAGGCGATTGATATGGTAACGATAGCCAAAGATGTCAATCCAAAAAATGCCAGTGGGTGTATCCCTCGTATAGATTACGGTCGTTGTTGCTGGTGCAGTCTCTGTACCGATGTTTGCCCACCCAATTCGCTCAAACTGGAAAATGAGTGTATCTGGGCGGATGATAAAGCCGATAACTTTTTGTACTTCCCAAAGGATAAGTAATGATAGGAAAATTTATACTTTTGTTGTTGGTTTGGGTAGGACTCACCAACTCACTCGATATCCAAGAGTTAGCAGTAGGGGTAGTCGTCGCCTTCGTGGTGGCTCGTTACTTTACTCCTAGTGGAAGCTTTGAACTAGCAAGTATCATCCGTCAATACTTACACTTTGCACCGCTCTTTTTCAAAAGCCTCATAGCCTCAAACATAGAAGTAGCCAAAATAGTCCTCAACCCCAAACTCCCTATTAATACGGGCATAGTCAAACTCAAAACCACCCTAAAAACCAACCACGACAAGCTTCTCCTAGCCAATGCCATCACCCTAACTCCTGGTACTATCACTCTAGAACTCAATGATGACTCTCTCTATGTCCATGTTTTAGATATACAAAGTGTCGATAGAGAGGTTTTGCAGAGGGATATAGTGGATGTGCTAGAACAAGGGTTGCAGTGATTTGGCTTGTGATAATTGTACTGTAGATTTCTAATTTATATTTAACTTTCAAACTTTAGGGCATAACTTCCGTCAATTGTTATGCTAAATTTTGCTTATTTTATGAGAAAATAAAGAAATTCATAGTAATATTACCGTAAAGACTCAGACAAGTTGATTATAAAATAGGTTTCGTTTGAGACTATTATGTAATCAAAAAATGTTAAGATAAAAAAAAGAGCAGGAGATGAGTTATGATAACCTTTCATGGACCAACAAATTTTTATGAAACAACAGATACCAATCACGTGATTGAGGATGCTTTTACAAAAGTGCAACACGAGTGCCAAAGCGACGAAATTGGCTACTACAAACTTCCTGTTACTTCACAAGAGGTTATTCGTGAGCTTCAAGCCTATACGCAAGATAACAGTGTGTTAATGGAAGCAAAAACGGTGGTGGTTGTGGGCATTGGTGGCTCTTCATTGGGGGCTAAAGCGATTGATTCATTGCTTTGTCACAAACGTACCAACGCTAAAGAGCTAATATTTTTTGAAAACTCCGACCCCGTTGATATCGCATCCAAACTCAAAAAGCTTCAAAAAGAGTCTTTGGTTATTATCCTCATCTCCAAATCGGGTGGGACGATTGAGACTATCTCTACTTTCAAGGCTATCGTGGCGTATTTGGATTTTGATTTTGCTTCAGACGATGCTAAACGGCTTATTGTTATTACCGATCCAGGTTCAATTTTGTCTCAATTTGCCCTAGAGTACGGTATCAAAGAGTTTAATATGCCCAGCAACGTAGGGGGACGTTTTTCGGTTTTGAGTGCCGTTGGAATCGTGCCACTTTTTCTTATGGGATACGATATGGAGGCGTTGCTTAAAGGTGCGGGTAGCTTGATTGATAGATTTTTTGAGCGTCAAGAGGAGCATCTGCTTCAAAAGGCTTACTATCTCTATACCAACAACCAAACGATTTCTATCAATGTCCTTTTTGCTTACTCCAACTTGCTTGAAGATTTTTCCAAATGGTATGTGCAACTTTGGGGCGAATCACTGGGCAAAATCGATACTCAAGGCAACCGTGTGGGACTTACGCCTATTGGGCTAACAGGTTCGGTAGATCAACACTCTTTCTTGCAACTCATCATCGAAGGACCTCTCAATAAGAGTGTGACATTTATGAATATTGATGATTTCGAGGAGGATATTACCATCCCCAATATTTCACTCAAACGTATCGAAAAAACAGACTACATCAACGGTAACAGCTTTGGGAAGCTTATCAACGCCCAATGTGACGCTACAATGCAAAGTGTCATGGATAGCGGTGTGGTTGCTGATAAAATCTCACTAAGTATTGCCAATGAAGAGAATATCGGTGCTTTAATTGCTTATTTTGAGCTTTTAACATCCATTACGGGAGTGATGATGGGGGTCAATACCTACAATCAGCCTGGTGTTGAATTGGGCAAAGATATTTTAGTTAAAAAATTTCAAGCCTAAAAGAGAGCAACCATGGCAATAGCAATTATGACCTCAGGCGGGGATTGTGCGGGGATGAATCCTGCTATCAAACAATTTGTTGATTATGCTTTGCACCATAATTTAAAACCCTATTTTATCTATGATGGATTGGAGGGGCTTATTGATGGAAAGATTCGAGCGGCAACCTATCGAGATGTAGCAGGAATGATGCATGAGGGAGGAACAATGATACGCTCCTCTCGCTCCAAACGTTTTTTTGAGTATGCGTATCGCAAACAAGCCTACGAAAACCTCCAAAAACACGGTATTACCCGTATTGTTATTTTGGGAGGAGATGGCTCATTTAGAGCGCTCAATCAATTTTATCACGATTTTGGGATTAGTTTTGTGGGCATTCCTGCTACGATTGATAACGATATTTTTGGTACGGATTACTGTTTGGGGGTTGATACTTCACTCAATATCATTCGTGAAGCCATTGATGCAATACGAGACACTTCGGCTTCTTTTAGAAGAGCGTGTGTGGTCGAGACGATGGGGAGAGATTGCGGTTATTTGGCGGTAGTTTCGGCTATTACGAGTGGAGCCGAGGTGTGTGTTGTCCCAGAACTTGCCTACGATTTGGATAAAATTGGCAAACAGCTCAAAGCCGAGATTGCCAATGGAAGAATCTATGTTGTAGCGATTGTAGCCGAGGGCACAGGTGCAACCCAAAAGATAGTCGATTGGCTCTCTAGCGAAGTAGGCATTGAGACACGCGCTACGATTTTGGGTCATGTCCAAAGAGGTGGCAATCCAACCGTACATGACCGCTTAATGGCTTCTCAATTTGTCACTTATGCTATCGATTATCTCCTTGCAAACAATCAATGTGCCAATGTCATTGTCTATAAAAACGCCCAATTTGATTTTGTCACCATCGAACACGTCAATTCCCAAAAATATGCAATTGATCCCAATTTGATCGATTTGCTCAAAAGGCTTGTTCGTACATGAATCTAGGTAAGCCAGAGAGACCCCTTGAGGAGCTTTTGGAGCTAAAAAGAGAGATACTTGTGCAAAGAGACCAAGAACAAACGCACCTTTGGCAAAACAATATTAGCGATTATGTGAGTTTGCGTAACTTTAATCTAACTGCTATTCAAGAAGAGCTTACCTCAATAGGTCTCTCTTCATTGGGGTGTTCGCAAACGTGCGTGATGAGTTCGATTCATCAAAATATCAAAATTCTCGAACAGCTTTTGGACAAACCGCAAACACCCGATGAGCATGATTATTTGGATTTCAAAAGTGCCAAAAAGATACTCAAAGACAATGCCAAAATTTTTGGCACGAGCGATGATGAACACTACAAAAGCAAAGTAATGGTCACTTTGCCCTCGGAGGCTGCTCAATCCGATGAACTTATCAAAGATCTCATCGCTCAAGATGTCTCGGTTTTGCGTATCAATACTGCGGGTGCATGGATAAAAATGGCACTTTTTATCAAAGAACAAAACCAAAAACACAACAAAGATACCAAAATTTATGTCGATTTAGCAGGTCCCAAAAACCGAACGGGTGAGTTTGAAAAAAGCTTCACTCCCTTTAAGATAGGCTCAAAGAAAGTTGAAGTTGAAGTTGAAATTCTACCCCAAAGCCATCAAGTAGCCCTAACCCAAGCCAGTCCTACTAGCGATACAAGTGCCACTCTTGCAGTAGAGGATGATGTTTATGCAAGGTGTCGTGACAAGTGGCGCACCATTAAGATTATGGATAATGAAAAGCAGATACTTCACACCTTTAGGCTTCAAAAAGGTAAAGAACACATCGCCATAGTACCCAAGATTGAGACCAAAAGAGGCGTGAAAAATCTCCCCTCTCTTTTGGCACAACTCCTCAAACGTCCCAACGATGGCGCGATGATGGCACGGGGAGATTTGGCGATTGAGGTAGGATTTGACAACCTGCCCTATATCCAAGAGGAGATTTTTGATATTTGCGAATCGGCTTTGGTGCCTGTGATTTACGCTACGCAAATACTCGAAGGCAAAATGAAAAACAATCTCCCTGCGCGAGCGGAGGTTATTGACGCTGCTTTTGCCCAAAGGGCCGATTGTATTATGCTCAACAAAAGCCATTTTGTGGTCGATACCGTCATAATACTCAAAAAGATTCTCCACTCTATGCATCTTATCTATGAGAAGAATCGACAACTCTTAAACATCTCTACCACATGGAGTAGTGATAATCAAAATGAAAGGATAGAAATATGAAAGCAATTGTTTTAGCTGGTGGTTTTGGAACACGTATCCAACCCCTTACCAACTCGGTACCCAAACCGATGTTACCGATTTTAAATAGACCCATGATGGAGCATACCATTATCAAGCTCCGAGATGAGTTGGGCATTACCCAAATAGCGGTTTTACTCTACTTTAAGCCCGATATTATCAAAAATCACTTTGGCGATGGCAAAGATTTGGGGGTAGATATTACTTATTATCTGCCTGATGATGATTATGGTACGGCGGGGGCGGTGGCTTTTGCGCGAGAGTTTTTGAATGAGACGTTTATTATTGTAAGCGGTGATTTGGTGACCAATTTTGATTTTAAAAAGATAGCCGATTTTCACCAACAAAAAAATTCACAACTCACTATCACACTCACATCAGTAGAAGATCCGCTTCAATTTGGCGTAGTGATTGCCAACGAAGAGCATAGAATCGAAAAATTTTTAGAAAAGCCAAGCTGGGGCGAGGTCTTTAGTGATACGATTAATACAGGTATCTACATGATTGAACCTGAAATTTTAAACTATATTCCTTACCGTGAAAATTTTGACTTCGCCAAAGATCTCTTTCCTAAGTTGATGCGTGAAGATATACCCCTGTGGGGATTCTCACTCCAAGGCTACTGGAGAGACGTAGGCAATCCCGAGAGCTACCGAGATGTCTATAAAGATATTTTTGCCAAAGCAATAGAACTTCCTATCAAAGGTGAGATGAAGGTATTTGACAAGGGAGTGGTTTATATGGAAGATGGGGTAAACCTCCATGAAAAAATCCGTATCAAAGGCACGGTAATACTGGGCAAAAATGTAGAGATTAGTGAGGGTGTAACGCTTGAAAACTGCTCTATTGGTGATAACACAGTCGTCAAAAAACACTCCGAAATTCTGGATAGCGTCTTGTGGCACAATGTACAAATAGGCTCCAAAGTCAAACTTCACAACGCCGTATTGTGCAACGACAACATCGTCAAAGATGAGGTTAAAGTCGCTTTTGGGGTGATTGTAGCGGAAAATTGTGAAATCAACAAAAAAGTTACTTTTGAGCGAGATGTCATTATGTGGCCCGATAAGGTCATTGAACCCTCAGCCGTCGTAAGCACCAATGTGATTTGGGGTAACAAATACAAATCCTCTATCTTTGAAAACGGCGTGGTAATGGGTAGAACCAATATCGAACTCTCAGCTCAAATGTCCACCAAACTTGCCGAATCCTTTGGCTCTATCTTGCCTGTAGGCTCATCGGTCTATATCTCACGAGATTATCACAACAGCTCACGAATGCTCAAACGTGCCTTTGTAAGCGGTATGCTCTCAACGGGTATCAATGTCGTTAACCTCTTTAATATCCCCTCCAACGTTATGCGTCACGCTTTGCATCAAAACGAAAAAATTGCTGCGGGTATTCACTTTCGACAATCGGTCTATGAACCTGAAATAACTGAAATTGTTTTTTCAACGCATGAGGGACTTAGTATCGATACCAAATTGGCTCAATCGATTGAACGTATCTTCTTTAGAGAGAACTTTAGACGGGTAAATTATCAAGATATTGGAGAGGTTTACGAAGATATGTTTGTTAAAGAACGCTACATTCAACGCCTCCAAAGCAATTTTCAAAAAAATCAATTTGCCTCAAGTGAACTGAGAATTGCCGTTGATATTATGCACGGTTCTACCGCCGATACCTATCCTCAAATTTTGCATGAATTGGGCATTGACAATATTACGCTAAACGCCTACAAAAACGAAAAGGGCGGTGCGACCAATTTGGAACAATCGCAAGAGGATCTCCAAAAAATCGTCCAATCGCTCAATTTGGATTGCGGGATTATTATCTATCCCAACGGTCAAAAACTCCAACTCGTCGATGATAAAGGCAATTTGGTATATGACTATATTTTGCTTTTGACACTACTTGAACTGCTCAATACTACAACTGATAAGCCCCTTAGAGCCTTACTCCCTGCATGGGCGCCTGATTTTATCAAGTATCCAAACATTGAAGTGGTGCGAGAAAGGTTTGGCAACTTCAAAGCTGATAATCTGCAAGAGTATGACCTTATTGCCGATACCGATGGGCATTTTGCCTTTAGTGAATTTGGACTCAATAAAGATGCCGTCTATGCGAGTATCAAAGTCCTTGAACTGATTCAAAAATCGCAACAAAAAATCTCCAAAGTGATTAAAAGTTTGCCTGAGTTTATCTTTCAAGGGGGCAATATCCCTTGTCCTAGCACCAAAAAGGGCAAAATCATGCGTAAATTTCTGGAAGATGGCAAAGACAAACGCACCTCTTCCGTCGATGGAGTCAAAATTTGGGTGAGCGACGAGGAGTGGATATTGATGGTACCCGACCAACACCAAGAGTATCTCAATCTCTACGTCCAAGCCGAAGATGCTAAAAATGCGGGTAAAATTTTCTATCAATACCAAGACAAAATTGAGCAGTGGATTAGTGAATGAAACTTTTTATCACAAAAGGCAAAGCTTTCTCGTTCCACCTCTCCCGAGGTGGAACGAGTAGTAAAAAATGGATATACAGATGAAAAAACTCTATCTTGCCTTTTTGTGGCATATGCACCAGCCTTATTATAAGGATTCACAAGCCAATGCTACGCTTATGCCGTGGGTATTTTTGCACACTATCAAAGACTACTACGATATGCCGTGGTATCTTAGCAAACACCCTACCATTAAGGCTACTTTTAATCTTGTTCCCTCTTTGCTTGAACAAATTGAGAGCTATTGCCAAGATAAATCCAACGATAAGCTTATTACCACACTTAAATACGATATTACGTCGCTCAACCAAAACGATTTGGCTCTTTTGGGGAGCTATATTTTTGCTGCCAATGTTGATCAGATGATTAAACCTTTGGGTCGCTATTATGAACTCTATCTTAAATACGTTGGCAACGAACGGACTCTTAAAAACTTTTCACACGCCGAGATACTTGATGCACAAGTGCTTTTTTTGCTCAGTTGGTGTGGCAACTACTTGCGTCAAAATTCTCGCATTGTTCAAGAGTTTTTGACCCAAGGGAGAGGATTTAAGCATGCTCAAAAAATCGCATTGATTGATACGCTTTTGAAGTTCATGGAAAAAGTGATTCCCTACTACAAAAATTTAAGTACCAAAAAACAAATCGCCATCTCAACCACCCCCTATTACCACCCTATTTTGCCGCTTTTGATGGATCGCAAGAGTGCCAAAGAGGCAAAAGGAAGTGTTGTAATGCCTAGAAGTGAAGCCTCCTATCAAGAGTATGCCGCTCTCAATATGAGCCGTGCTATCAAGCTCTACGAGGAGCTGTTTGGTCACAAACCCAAAGGTATTTGGCCCTCCGAGGGGAGTGTGAGTCAAGCTACTCTTGAACTTTTGATTAACAAAGGTATCAAGTGGGTGTGTAGTGATGAGGCGATTTTGTTTAAAAGTCTCAAAAACATTCATCGAAACGAACTCTTTAAGCCCTATGCCTACACCTCCAAAGAGGGTAAAACCATCCATCTCTTCTTTCGAGACCATTACCTAAGCGATTTGATAGGTTTTGAGTATTCACGCAAAGACCCCAAAGAGGCAGCACGACATTTTGTCGAACATCTACGCAACATCTATCTTAGCGGACACGATTCGATGGTGGTTTCGATTATCTTAGACGGTGAAAACGCATGGGAGTTCTATCCTAATAACGCCATGGATTTTTTTGATGCTTTATATACATTGTTGGCACAAGAGGAGTGGTGTCAAACGCTCTTGTACGATGAGATTGAAGAGTATCCCAATCTTGCTGTTGGCTCTCTTGATACGATTGCGAGTGGGAGTTGGATTAATGGCAATTTTGATATATGGATAGGTAGCCGTGACAAAAATTTAGCGTGGGAGTTGCTTGATGGTACCAAAAATCTCTACGATAGGCTCAAAAACAACTTTGATGCGACCACACAAGCTGCAATAGATGAGGAGTTTATGATTGCTTTGGGGAGCGATTGGTTTTGGTGGTATGGCGATGATCACTTCACGGCTTACGCTTCGCAGTTTGATGAGCAGTTTCGAGGGCATCTTAAAAATATCTATCTTTTAATGAATGAAAGCATCCCCTCACAAATCTTTGCCCCCATTGTAATCCAAAACAAAACGCAGTGTTTTCATGTTGCCCCCCAAGACTATATCATACCTCAAATCAATGGCAATACCAACAACTTTTATGAGTGGCTCAACAGTGGCTATATAGACCTAAGGCGAGAGCTTAGCACCATGAGTACGACGCTTTTTATTGAGGAGATTTTTTACGGCCAAGATAGAGACCAATCCCTCTACTTTGCTTTTAGAGGTAAAAAGCTAAAAAATCTTAGTGAAGATATATTTTTGATGCTCTATTGTGACGATAAGGCATTTGAGATACCCATTTATCAAGGCATTCATAAGATGAGTATCAATGAGAAACAGATTGTGAGCGGTTTTGGAGAGATTATAGAGATCAAAATCTATGAGTGCATATTAAACCAAGCAAAATTTTCATGCAAATTGATTGTAAATGGAAAGGTTGAGCAAAAATCCCCACTCTATGAGGATGTAGTGCTGGGTTTTGAGAATTTTAATTTGAAAAAATGGTACATATAAGACAGGAGAGAGCGTGTCAGAATTTAGATATTGCAAATTTACACAAGAGTGGACACTTTTTGCCCCCGAACGGCTTAAGCGTCCTATCTATTTTACTTCGCAACACACTTTGCGAAAAGAGGAAGAGGAGTGCCCTTTTGATAGAGGCAAAGAGGAGTATACCCCCCATGAGATTGACCGCATTGATCAAAAAGGCGAGTGGCAATGTCGAGTTGTCCCCAATCTCTACAACGCACTCTCTATTGACCACGCCCCCTCTTCAAGCAAAGAGTATTACTTTGAAAAAATGAGCGGGTTTGGGGCGCATGAGGTTATTGTCGAAACGCCCCACCATCATAAGCAGATATGGGATTATGACTACAATGAGTTTGTCAATTACCTTACTATGATCCAAAAACGCCTCACAAGTCTCAAAAATGATAAACGCCTTGCCTATTTGAGCATCTTCAAAAACCAAGGCGAAAACGCAGGGGCTTCGCTCTATCACTCCCATACACAAATTATGGCGTTGCCCTATATTTCGTCGCAACTGGCTCATTTGATTGAGTACAAACAAGCCTACTATCAAAGACACAAAAGAGCCTTTTTGGATGATTTGCTCTACGAAGAGCAACAATACGGTAAAAATATTATTATTGAAAACAGCGATTTTTTGGTCTTTTGTCCTTACGCCTCGCAACACGCTTTTCAAGTGAAAATTGTAGCCAAAAAGAGGCTCTCATCGCTTATTGAATTTGAACCCAACCATATTGCATCGCTAAGTGACATACTTCATGAGTTTTTTAAAAAATTTCACAAAGCATTAGGAGAGGTTTCGTTTAATATGATCATCAAAAACGCCCCCTATCGTGACTACTCATCCTCCACAAAAGAGTACTATCGCTTTTATATTGATATAATTCCTAGGATTTACAAGATAGCAGGATTTGAACTTGATAGCAATATCCATATCAACGTCGTTATGCCCGATAAGGCAGCAAAAACCTACAAGGAGGGTTACGAATGAACATACTATTTGCAGCAAGTGAGATATTTCCTTACGCCAAAAGTGGTGGCTTAGCCGATGTGGCACACGCCCTGCCCGATGCTTTACGCAAAGAAAAACACACCGTTTATACGATTATGCCGCTCTACCATATCGTCGATAGAGCCAAATATAAGATTGTTTTTGGCGGACTGAGTTTTGACTATTGGCTTAAGGGGGTTCGTCACCAATTTGATGTATTTTACAGTGAAGATGCCCCTCGTGATTTGTTTGTTTACAATCCTATCCTTTGCGATAGAATGGGGCTTTATCACGATGCCAACGGAGAGTTTGGAGATAATGGTTTGCGTTTTGGACTCTTTAGCTACGCCGTAATTGAGGTGATGATTCGCCAAAAACTCAATATTGAGGTTGTGCATATCAACGATTGGCAAAGTGCTTTGGTGGCGTTGCTTATCAAAACACGCTACAAGATTGATACACGAACCATCCTTACCATTCACAATCTTGCCTATCAAGGGATATTTTCCAAAGAACTCATGTACGATTTGGAGATTGATTGGGAGAAGTGCTTTAAGCCTGAAGGGTTGGAGTATTTTGATAGTGTCAATTTCCTAAAAGCAGGTATTTTCTACAGTGATGTCGTCACAACGGTAAGCAAAACCTACGCCCATGAGATACAAACTCCGCTTTTTGGTTACGGTTTGGATCATGTCTTGCGGCTCAATACCTACAAATTGGTAGGTATTGTAAACGGCATAAGCACCGAAATTTATGACCCCAAAAAAGACAAAGATCTCTACAAGACCTTCTCAACCAAACGCTACAAAGGCAAAAGTGACAACAAAATAGCACTTTGTGAAACGTTGGGATTGCCAGAGCCACTGCGTCCGCTTTTTGTTTTTATTGGACGTTTTACCTCACAAAAGGGAGTCGATTTGCTCCTTGATGGTCTTAATCTCTTCAAAGATTTTGAAGCCAATTTTGTTATTTTGGGAAGCGGTGAGGAGTATTACAATCGCCGTTTTGCTGTTTTGGCACACAACTTTAGCAATATTCACATTGAAGTACGCTACGATGAGGCATTGAGCCATAGACTCTACGCCAGTGCCGATTTTTTGTTGATGCCCTCCACCTTTGAGCCGTGCGGACTCAATCAAATGATAGCTATGCGTTATGGAACATTGCCCATTGTCTCCAAAACAGGGGGGTTGCACGATACCGTCACCGATTTTACCGATGCCCTTGATAGACAAAACATCCAAGGCATTGGCATTACCTTTGGCGAACATAACCTCTATTGGCTGCTTCATGCCATAGCCAAGGCTCTTTCACTCTATGCCAACAGTGAGAAGTTTAAAGCCCTCTCCAAACACAATATGGAAGTTGATAACTCATGGAAACTCTCGGCTCTTGAATATGTCAAACTCTATCAAGGAGCGTAGGTGATTTTGGCTATTGACTACGGAGGGAGCAACTTTCGCTATCAGCTTGACACTCATCCCATTGTAATCCTAGAGACGCAAAGTGTCGATTTGATGCTCTTTTTGGAGGAGATGATGGTGCAATATCCTATTGAGAGTATCGCTATCTCTTTTGCGGGACAGGTACGCAATGGGGTGATTCTATCGGCTCCCCATATCGCTTTGCACAATGTTGAGATTCAAAAAGTTATCAAAGAGCGTTACGCTATTCCTTTGGTTATTGACAACGATTTGAAGTGTGCTGCCCTCTACGAAGCCTCTCTCAATCCTCATGCCAATACACTAGCCGTACTCTATATCGGGACAGGTTTTGGGGGAGCTTTGGTGCATCAAGGTAAGATTATTGGAGGAGCTAACAACTTCGCAGGAGAGATTGGTCATACGCCTTTTCGTGCGACTCCTTTTGGGTGTGGATGCGGTCGAAACGACTGTTTGGAGCTTAGTTTAAGCGGCAAAGCGTTGGCGTTGTGGTCACACCACTACGGATTGGATTTGGAGGAATTTAGACTTGAAGATATTAAATCGAAACCAAAAGGTGATACAATACACCAAAACTTTTTGGATGCTTTGGCACACTCATTTTTTACGGTCTTAAATCTCTTTGATCCCGATGGGTTCATCTATAGCGGGAGTGTGATGCAAAACAATCCGCATCTTATAGACTTTTTGCAAGAGTGCTATACGCAAAGTGCCTTTAAGACGGTACGAAAAGCCCCAAAGATTGAGCTAAGTATCTCCAAAGAGGGTTGCCTTGAGGGTGCTAAATTACTATTAAATCAGGAGAAAAAATGAAAAAACCTCTACACAGTTATACGATAGATAAAAAATATTCCAAAAGCGTTGCCTACTTTTCGATGGAGTTTGCTATCCATCAAGCCCTTAAGATCTATTCAGGCGGATTGGGATTTTTGGCAGGTTCGCATATGCGCAGTGCTTACGATTTGCAACAAAACATAATCGGTGTAGGTATCTTGTGGAGCTACGGCTATTACGATCAAGAACGAGATGAAGATCGCAATTTGGTCGTCAAATTTCGACGCAAACGCTACTATTTTTTAGAAGATACAGGCATTAGCGTCACGGTTAATATCAACGGCAAAAATGTAGTGGTTAAAGCTCTGCTCTTGCCTAGCGAGACCTTTGGTACTGCTCCTATGTTGCTTCTTACAACCGATGTGGATGAGAATGATTACCTCTCTCGTACCATTACCCACAAGCTCTACGACCACAATACCGAAACCCGTATCGCTCAAGAGATTGTTTTGGGTATCGGCGGTGTCAAAGTTCTTGAAGCACTTGAACAAACTATTGAAGTCTATCACATGAACGAGGGACACTCCTTGCCTATGGTTTTTGAGCTTATGCACAAATACAAAGATATTGATCAGGTTCGTCAAAAAGTAGTCTTCACTACCCATACACCCGAAAAAGCAGGAAACGAAGAACACAACATCCATTTGTTGTGCAAAATGGGCTTTTTTAATTCACTCCCACTCGAAACCGTACGAGAGATTACGGGGATTTATGGAGATATGTTTAGCTTGACGGTAGGGGCTTTGAAACTAGCCAAAATTGCCAACGCTGTATCCAAAATCCATTGCGATGTCTCCAACAAAATGTGGTCACACATTGAGGGGCGTTGTCCTATCACCTATATCACCAACGCACAAAATCGACGTTATTGGGCGGATAAAGGACTTCTTAGGGCGCTTGATGAGCATGAGGATTATGAGCTGGAGGCGCGTAAAAAGCACCTTAAACGTATGCTTTTTATTGAAGTAGCCAACCAAACGGGCAAGATGTTTGATCCCAATGTCCTCACCATCGTATGGGCAAGACGTTTTGCGGAGTATAAGCGTCCAGGATTGCTCAAATACGACTTAGAGCGTTTTGAACGTTTTGTAAACAATACCAAGTATCCCGTACAGCTTATTTGGGCAGGTAAGCCCTATCCTTTTGATACCCAAGCGATTAATCTCTTCAACGAACTCAACTACATCTCTCGAAGCTACAAAAATGTAGCGGTATTAGTAGGATATGAGTTGGGGCTTTCGATGTTGCTCAAAAAAGGGGCTGATTTGTGGCTCAATACCCCTAGAATCACACGAGAGGCGAGTGGAACAAGCGGTATGAGTGCGGCGATGAATGGTGCTATCAATCTCTCCGTTGCCGATGGGTGGCATCCTGAATACAGCATTGAAGAGGTAAACTCCTTTACTATTCCTCCTGTTTCAAGCGAACTCCCGATTGATGAACAAGACCGTATGGACAACGAAAACTTAATGAATATTTTGGAAAATCAAGTCGCTCCTATTTACTACGACAATCAAGGGCGTTGGATAGAGATGATGAAACGCTCTTTGACCGATGTGATACCCGCCTTTGATTCGGGGCGTATGGCACACCAATACTACAACAAAATGTACATCATCGAGCGAGATATTGGGGAAGCACCCCGTGTGTTCTAAAAACGTAAAGGCACAGTGACAAATGAATCTTAAAGCCGTCGATCTCTACATCAAAAAAATCAACGATGGAGGCAACCCGTCTCAAAAAGTTGAAAATGCCGATGTGGCGGATTATCTTGAGAGCGTTAAGCGAGAGGATGAGAAACGGTTTGTGGAGTATCTCAACTCTTTGCCCACTCAACTCAAAGCCAAAACTTTTTTAGAGTTGCCTTATGTCTATCAAGTCGAGATTATCGAGCAAGACTCCCCAGAAGAACTTGCCAAACTCATTGAAGCTTTGGAGAGCGATGATGCTACCGACCTTATCCAAGCTATTGCAACGGTTAGCAAAGCCAAAGAAGAAGAGGTTTTTAGCCTCCTAGGCGACAAAAAACAACAAATCATAGAACAGCTTATTCACTATCCCGAAAATCAAGCGGGATCGCTGATGCAAACGGAGCTTTTGAAAGTAGAGGTGAGCCAAACCATTGAGAGTTGTTTGGAGCAACTTAGAGCCTTAAAAGAGCGAGGGGTGAGTCATATCTACTATCTCTTTGTCGTCGATAGCCACAATAAATTGCTCACAACTATCGGCATGGATGATTTGATTTTGGAAAAGATGGAGGCTACTTTTGCACAAATTATCGACAAATATCCTGCCCCTCACACCATCACGTCGCACGATAGCATCGATAGTGTCTTAAATAAAATTGAAAAATACGATATATCCTCTTTGCCTGTAGTCGATAGAATGGGACACCTTATTGGACGTATTACTCACGATGATATTGTCGATACCATGCAAGAGAGTGCTACTAGACAAATCTATGCTTTAAGCAAAATCCATCAAAGTGAAGAGCTAGAGGATACCTATTTAAATGTCACCAAGAGCCGTGCAATATGGCTGTTTATAAATCTCATCAATGTCACTATCGCCTCTGTAGTCATTGGTATGTTTGAAGAGAGCATTCATCAAATTGTGGCCTTAGCGATACTCATGCCCATTGTTGCCAACATGGCAGGAAGTGCGTCGGTACAAACCATGACGGTTACGGTTCGTCAAATGGCAATAGGTAAACTTGATCTCAATAATCTCAAACCTGTCTTCATCAAAGAGATGAAAGTGGCTTTAGGTAATGGATTGATTTTTGGTTCTATCGCTTCGATGGTTACACAGATACGCTTTGATGATGTTTTTATTTCCATTTCAATGGGATTGGCGATGTTATTGAGCATTACAATGGCTGGTATGTTGGGAACTTTGACCCCTGTTTTAATCAAAAAAGCCCATTACGACCCCGCTATTGCCAGTTCAGTTATTGTCTTAACGCTTATAGATATCATAGGGTTTTTTAGTTTTCTTTGGTTTGCAACCATAATTGTATTATAATAGTAAAAAAGGAGGAAAAAATGTCACATCACGCCAACGCAGGAAAAATAGCCCCTAAGGAGATATTGGAAAATATTGCCAATCTCATTAGCGATTACTATATCCAAACACCCGATAGAGACAATCAAGCCCACGCAGTTGCCTTTGGTACATCAGGACATCGAGGCAGTTCAGCTCAAAAAAGCTTTAATGAAGCCCATATCTTAGCTATGACGCAAGCCGTAGCGGAGTATCACAAAGCCCAAGGACACGACAAGCTTTTTATCGGGATGGATACTCACGCACTCTCCACACCCGCTCATAGAAGTGCTATAGAGGTACTCATCGCCAATGGCATTACTACCTATTATGCCACAGATTTTGACTACACTCCTACGCCCGTTATCTCTCATGCTATCTTGACGCATCCCAATAGCGACGGAATTGTCATTACCCCTTCCCACAATCCTCCAAGCGATGGAGGCTTTAAATACAATGCTACCGATGGTGGTCCTGCGGATGTAGGCATTACCGACCTTATTCAAGCAAGAGCCAATGCTATTTTGAAAAATGACCTTGTAGAGGTGAAACGTATCGCTTACGAAGAGGCTTTGCGTAGTGAGTATTTGGTAGCTTACGATTTTATTGCTCCCTATGTAGAGGATTTGCAACATATTATCAATATGGAAGCAATTGCACAATCTGGTATCAAAATCGGTGCCGATGCCATGGGAGGTTCGGGACTCAACTACTACCGTGCTATCAAAGAGCGTTACGGTCTCAATATGGATATTTTCCACGACAGTGTTGATTTTACTTTCTCATTTATGCACTGCGACAAAGATGGCAAAATCCGAATGGATTGCTCTAGTCCCTACGCTATGGCAGGACTTATTGAGATGAAAAACCACTACGATATCGCTTTTGGTAACGATACCGATTTCGATAGACACGGGATTGTAACGCCTAGCCATGGGCTTATGAACCCCAACCACTACCTTGCTGTAGCCATTGATTATCTCCTCAAAACAAGGGATTTTAAAAGCATGGGAGTAGGCAAGACACTCGTAAGCAGCTCCATGATTGATAGAGTTGTCGCCAGTCATGAAGTCAAACTCTTTGAGACACCCGTAGGATTTAAGTGGTTTGTCAAGCCCCTAATGGAGGGTGAGATATTCTTTGGGGGTGAAGAGAGTGCGGGAGCGAGTTTCTTGCGTAAAAACGCTCAAGTGTGGAGTACCGACAAAGATGGGATGATACTCAATCTTTTAGCAGCAGAAATTTTAGCCACCACAGGCAAAGACCCTGCACTTCACTATCAAGAATTAACCCAAAAATTTGGCACACCGCTCTATGCTCGAATGGATGCCACCGCCAATAGCGAACAAAAAAAGCTGCTCAAAAACCTTCAAGCTAGTGATATAACCCAAACCACTCTAGCAGGAGAGCCTATCACCTCTATCCTTACCAAAGCCGATAACGGTTACGCCATTGGAGGATTAAAGATCACTAGTGCCAACGGTTGGTTTGCTATTCGCCCCTCGGGCACAGAAGATGTTTATAAAATTTATGCTGAGAGTTTTATCTCCCCAGAGCATCTAGTTGCAATCCAAGCCGATGCTCAAACGATAGCCACAAAAATTTTTGAAAGATAGGAGAGAGTATGAATGAAAATAATAGATATTTAATCAAAGAGAGTATTCCAAAAGATAGTTTTTCCAGTACCACCCATGCTATTGATACTATGGCACAAGAGGTTCCTAGTGAGGGCATTAGAGAGTACCCCATCCCCAGTCGATACTACAAAGATAGAGTGACACTGTTGCCCGTCAATCAATCCAAATATTACCTCTATTGGGAGATTACCGATGAGACACTTCAAAAACACGGCATTGACTTAAACTCCCAACAGCTCCATTTTAGAATCTACGATGCCAACGGTATGCTTTTTACGGTTAGTTCCTCCTTTGCGGTGAGCGAATACTTTATTAAAGGAGTCTTTGAAAACCGCAAAATTTACGCCAAAGCAGGATTTATGGAAAAGGGAGTGTTTCAAGAGCTTTTTGTTTCGCAACCCATTCACACCTTCTCTTCGCAGATTAATCTACCCTCTGATAAGGATGAGATATGGATGTGCAGAGGTCTCTTGTGGAGCGAGTTCTTGCACACCTCTACAACGCATCTTGAATTTAGCGGATCATCGGCAAAGTATATTAAAGAGTTGGAGCGTTTACGCTTTTTAACCCAAATGACTCAAAGTACTTTTGGCGTAGGTTCAAGTACTATGAGCTTGTCGCACAAAGGAGACAGTAATGATTAAAGGCTATTGGATTCCCATTTTACACTCACATCTTCCGTTTGTTAAACATCCCGAGTATGACAACTTCTTAGAAGAGCATTGGCTCTTTGAGGCGATTACGGAGTGTTACATTCCGCTACTAAGTCGCCTTAAAAAGCTCGAAAACGAGGGAGTTGAGTTTAGATTGACCACCTCTATTACACCGCCTCTTGCTGAGATGCTTGATGATGCGCATTTGATGGGAAAATACGCAAAATTTTTAGAGCGGCAAATCGAACTGGGAGAAAAAGAGATAGCACGTACCGCCCAAGAGGATCCGCATTTTCACAACAACGCACTCTTTTACTACCACTTTTTCAAAGAGACCAAAACATTTTTTGATACCGTTTTGCATGGAAATGTCCTCAACGGCTATCGCTATTTTTACAACAAAGGCTCATTAGAGGTGATTACCTGCGGTGCAACGCATGGATTTTTGCCTCTGCTGTGTGTCAATGAAAAAGCCGTAGAGGTGCAAGTTGAAGTAGCCATTAAAGCCCACCAAAAACACTTTCATCGTAATCCCAAAGGGATTTGGTTGCCTGAGTGTGCCTACTACGAGGGATTGGATAGAATTTTAAAAGAGAACGGTTTGGAGTTTTTTATCGTCGATTCTCACGCGCTTGTCCATGCCAACCCAACGGCTCTAAACGGTGTTTATGCACCTGTCCATACCCCTCACGGTGTAGCTGCTTTTGGGCGAGATGGTGAGTCCTCCAAACAAGTATGGAGTTCTAAAGAGGGCTATCCAGGCGATGTTAATTACCGTGATTTCTACCGTGATATTGGATACGACCTTGATTATGATTACATCAAAGACTACATCAATCCCGATGGTCAACGAGTCTTTACGGGGTACAAATACCATAAAATTACGGGTAATAGCGACTACAAAGAGGCGTACGATCCTTACATTGCATCGTGCAAAACCCAAGAACATGCACGAGATTTTCACTTCAATAGAGAAAAACAGATCGAGTACCTCTCGCGCTATATGGATCGAACCCCTATGGTGGTTTCGCCCTACGATGCGGAGCTTTTTGGGCATTGGTGGTTTGAGGGACCCGAATTTCTCTACAATCTTTTCAAAGAGATAGACAAACACAAGGTCATTAAAGCCATTACACCCCTTGATTACCTCAATCGATACCCTACCAATCAAGTCGTAAGCCCCAATCCCTCCTCGTGGGGTGATCAAGGCTACTACGATGTATGGCTCAATGAGGGCAATTCATGGATTTATCGCCACCTTCATGAGATGGCGGACAAGATGAGTCAATACGCCTACAACTACCGTGATACCCATGAGAGCAACCATGTGCGTCTGCTCAATCAAATGCTTCGAGAGTTACTGTTGGCTCAAAGCAGCGACTGGGCCTTTTTGGTCACTACTGCAACGGCATCCCAGTATAGCATCAGCCGAACCAAAGAGCATATTTTTAATTTCAATCAACTCGTAGATATGCTCAACAGCAACACGATAGATTTTGGACGATTGGCATACCTAGAGGAGAAAAACTCTATTTTTAGTTTTATTGATTTCAAAATATTTTTAGATTAAACCCTTTCCCTTTATGGGGTGAGGATTTAAGAGTTTGCACGTCGCTGGACTACCTTTTTGATTTGCTCATAGATGGACAAAATCTCATCTTTTTTGCTGTAATAGCTGTTTTTGTTGGCGATAAGGTGAGCCGAGGAGTCCATAATCTCTTGCGCTACCTTGAGTCCGTTTTCTCTCATCGTATTGCCTGTTTCGACAATATCGACAATGGCATCGCACATTCCGATAAGTGGGGCCAATTCGATAGAGCCGTAGAGCTTAATCACCTCAACCCCCACCGCTTTGGAGGCGAAGTAGTTTTTGGCGATATTTTCCATTTTGGTAGCGACTTTAATATTGGGTTTGTTCCAATCAAGCTCATCTTCGTTTTTGATACCGATACAAACTTTACAACGTCCCAATTGCATATCAAGAAGTTGAATAATATCAAGTTCTTGTTCTACAATCACATCAAGCCCCACTACCCCAATATCCGCCGCTCCGTACTCTACATAGGTGGGTACGTCTTGGCTTCTGACGTTGAGAAACGTAAATCCTCCCGTTTCCAAAATCAATTTTCGATTTTCAAATTCAAACTTTTTGTTAAAAATCTCTGAAAAGATGTCGAGCGTCTCCTCGGCAATTCTACCCTTGGGCAGTGCTACGGTTATCATCTGGTTTTTCCTTTTTTATGTTGCTTAAGCCCTTTGAGTATCCCTTTGAAAATCAGCGTTTCATCACAAAGGGAGTCTTTGAAAAACGATGCCAAAAACGCACCGTCTCCCCCTGTGAAATAGAGTGGCTCATGATACTTAAGATTGGATATGAGTGCTTTTATGGATGCTATTATACCATAGCTAATCGCATCTTTGGTTGTAAGAGGCAATCGCTTAAGCGTTACGTTGGGGTTGAGCTGGGTTTTGAGAGCGGGAGAGATGCGTTCATAGCTTTGCAAATAGGCTTGAACTCCAGGCAATATGCATCCTCCTTGATAGACGCTATTGCGTACCACATCGATCGTAATAGCACTTCCTGCATCCACAAAAATACCATTTTTTTTGGACAAACACAACGCTTTGCGGTCAATGCCCATCGTAGAATACTCTCCTTGGATGCTCAATCTCTGCCCAATATCACTCCATTTTTTAATCTTTGCAATCTTTTGAGCCGTATCGTGATGGACGCAAATGTAGAGCAGTTTTTTATCTTTGTAGCGTTGAATCGCCTCGTCATGAGAGAGATGGTTGATAGTATGACCATCGTAAATATGAAAATGGGTATTACCAATGTCGGCTAGTAGCATTTTTAACCTTTTTTAAAACCTAAGTTAGCTATTTTATCACAAAATAAACACGAAAGATTAATCCATGATAATACGCAAACTTTTTAAATTTGAAAATGCTCATATCGTTCGCCATTGTACGACGCAGCGATGTTCTCAAAATCTCCACGGACACTCTTACAAAGTAGAGGTTTTGTTGGAGTCAAGCTACCTTGATGAAGCCCAGATGGTCTATGATTTTGGATTGATGAAGCTTCGTATCAAAGAGCTAATAGATGCCTTTGATCACTCCATTACACTCTGGAACAAAGACGACAAAGCCTATCTTGAAGCGATGCAAAAGCACTCCAAACGCTGGGTTGTGTTGCCCATAAGTCCATCGGCAGAGCAGTTTTCACGGGTGATATTTTTGATGGTAGAAAAAATCATTGATACGACACTGATGGTCAATGGCGAAAGAGGCGTAGAGGTTCATAGTATCATTGTCCACGAAACCGATACAGGCTATGCGCAAAGCTTTGCCCAAGATGCCCACAGTGAGCGTATGGGTACTATTGATGTAGCCCAAATTGAATTTTCACCGCAAATCCAAAGCGAGTGGAGCAGTCCCACGCTATGGCACGACATACTAGAGGGCAAACCCATCCAAAACCCAAAAGAAATTTAGTATAATAGTGCAACGCAAAAAAAAGGAGTCAAAGTGAGACAAAGTACATTCGTAACTGTTATCTTTTTTTCACTCCTCCATGGAGGCAATGAGGACAACAGCACCGTTGATGCCCAAAAACTCTACCAAAAGTGCGCTGGATGCCACGGAAGCGATGGCAAAACAGTAGCACTCAATGTTAGCCCCATGATTGCAGGAAATGACAAAAATGCAACGCTTATCCAGCTCCAAAGCTACCAACAAGGCAGACTTGATACGGTAGGTTTGGGGCGATTGATGAGTACGCAAGTGAATCGATTAAGTCCCAATGAACTAGAGGCGTTGGCGGAGTATATTTCCAAGATGGAGAAATAGCAAGATGTGTTTGGCGAGGATTAGATAATGACAAAAACAGATATATTGGACTTTTTAAGAGGGCATGAAAAAGAGCTTTATGATAGATTTGGTATCAAAAAAATAGCACTCTTTGGGAGCTATGCAAAAGATGAAGCAAGGGAAGATAGTGATATTGATTTGGCAATAGTAGAGATTGACAAAAAAGATTATTTTAATCGAGTAGAAGCCAAATATTTTTTGGAAGAGCAATTTCAAAAAAGTGTCGATATTGGGTATCTTGATAGTATGAGAAACTTTTTGAAAAAAAGAGTCCAAGAGGAGATGATTTATGCCTAGAGTTAGAGAAATTTTTTTGTTTGATATGCTAGTAGCTATTGCAAAGATAGAAGAGACTTGTAAAAGTTTTAATGACGGTGATGCGTTAAAGCACAACTATATGGCATGGGATAGCGTGATAAGAGAGTTTGAAATCATTGGCTAAGCTACCAAAAATCTTATTGATGGCGGATTGTTTGATAATAGCAAAAGAGAAATTGTCAATTTTAGAAATGTTTTGATTCATGAATATTTTGGCATAGATGAGGATGAGGTTTTTGATATTGCTAAGAATAAATTGGCTGGACTAAAAGAGATAGTGTTATCAAAGATTGAGATGGTAGATAGAGAACTAAAAGATGAGTTGATAATAGATTTTATCAATGAAAATAGGCATTTGGATTTTGTAATAGAGATTATTGATAAGATTTGAAATTAAATAAGGTTAAACCGTGCAAAAAGTATATCATGAAGTAAACCAACTCGATAGACACTGCTGTGAGGCTTTTGGTCTAACAGAAGATCTTTTGATGGAGAATGCGGCACGGGGGATTAGTGAGTTTATTCTTGCTAATTTTGATAAAGACAAATCTATTTTAATTGTTGGCGGTGTAGGCAATAATGGGGCTGATGGGATAGTGGTGGCTAGACACCTGCACGATGAGTATAACGTTTCGCTCTATTTGCCTTTTGGGGCGAAATCTCCTATGTGTATCTTGCAACTTCAACGGGGCAAACAATTGGGTATCTCTATCGTTGAAAAGATAGGGGATGGCTACGATATTATCATTGATGCACTCTTTGGCACAGGACTCAATAAACCTCTAAATAGTCGTGCCGTTGAAGTGATAGAGCAAATGAACGCACTAGGAGGCTTCAAGATAGCGTGTGATATAGCTTCGGGGATTGATAGTGTGGGGAATATCGAACAAGTAGCCTTTGAGGCTCACACAACCATTACCATGGGGGCGTTGAAAAAATCTCTCTTTAGCGACAAAGCCAAAGAGTATGTGGGGGATATTGAAGTAGCCCATTTGGGAGTCGCTCGAAAGCTCTATGAAACCTATGATACCTCTATTTTTTTGCTTGAAACAACCGATATGCGTTTGCCCCATCGCCTCAAAGCCAACACGCACAAAGGTAGCTACGGTCACGTTTATGTGATAGTAGGGGAGCAAGAGGGGGCGGGAATAATGGCGGCTATGAGTGCTTTTGGCTTTGGTAGCGGATTGGTTACCGCTGTAAGTCCAAACAAACCTGCCAATCTTCCTCTCTATCTGATGCATTCACGCTCTATTGGCTCTCGTTGCGGTGCGTTGGCGTTGGGAATGGGATTGGGTGATTTTGATTTAAGCAAGATTTTAGAGCTTGATACTCCCATGGTTGTGGATGCAGATATGTTTTACAAAGATGAAATCAAAAAATTGCTAAAAAAAGAGCAAATCGTAGTGACTCCCCATCCCAAAGAGTTTGTTTCGCTTCTCAAGCTTTGCACTATCGTTGATATTTCGCTCAAGCAACTCCAAAGCAATCGCTTTTATTATGTTGAACTTTTTAGCCAACACTATCCCCATGTTGTACTTTTACTCAAAGGGGCGAATGTACTTATAGCCTATCAAGCAAAAATCTATATCAATCCTCACGGAAGCACTGTTTTAGCCAAAGGCGGAAGTGGGGATGTGTTGGCAGGATTGATAGCCTCGCTACTAGCCCAAGGATACACACCCCTTGATGCTACGCTTAATGCCTCTCTTGCGCACGCTATGGCTTCGAGACAATACACCAAAAACTCTTACGCTATGACTCCATTGGAGTTGATTGAGATTATTGCACAGTTGAAGATATAGAAGAAACTCCCCATCAAGAGGAGGGGAGAGTAGAGGGGGTGTGGTTAGATCTTAGTGATCTTTCCACATGGATTTTTTCCAAAGATAAGCAAGAATAGTAAATACTAATGTAAAGAGCAGTACCCATGGTCCAATCTTCTCACGAGCTGTTTTGCTAGGATCTCCTGTTTGGGTAAGGTAGGCTTTGACTTTCTCAAATCCTTGGGTACTAAGACCTACACGGGGCATTGAAGTACCTTCGAGCTGCGATTGAGGATTCTCTACAAATGTCTCTAGGAAGTGTTCGCTTCTAGCTCTTATAATGATAGAGAGGTCAGGAGGCAATTTACCCATATAGGCTTTGAGTTTATCTTGATACTCCAAAACCGCTACTTTGTGTTTCAAAGTATCCGTTTCACTTTTGAAAGTTGGCGTTTGTCCCAACTGATCCAATTTGCCGTATCGGTTGGCGTGACATCGTCCGCACGCATCCATATAGGCATTTTTGGGAGAAATCTCTTTGGGAGCGATGGATTTGAGGAACGCTACCATATCGGCAATCTCTTGTGCTTTGTCGCCACCTGCACCGTAAAATGCGGACATAGGGTGCATTTTGCCTTTTGCTACATCAAACTTATGCTCTACTTTGAGGGCATGAGCAGGATTTTCGATAAGATTGACTAAAAACTTCTCGCTGTAGAGTCCACCTGCCGTAGAGAGATCGGGAGGATTAACACCGTAAGCACTTACCGCAGTTGCAGCATCCATTGGAGCTTTGTGAGCCACCGCTTGAATACCGTGACAACCCGTACAAGCACCCGCACCCATAACAAGCGTTTTGCCGTTTTCAACATTGCCTTTTTTGGTACTCTCATTGAGATCCGAATAGGCAAAATGCTCACCATCGACATGTTTGTGCATTTGCGTGTGAGCAAAAGGCTCAACACCCCAATAGAGAATAGCCGTAAAGACAACAACAACACCTAAAATTTTTAATTCGTTTTTCATTATCGTCCTTCTTATGCTCTATTTTCGTTTTTTGTAACCCATGGCAAGGCAACAAAGAGTGCAATAAAGACTACTGCAGCTACCAAACCAATATGATTCCAAATGCCTTGTGGTGGCAGTTTGCCCATTACTGTAAGCACAATCATATCCACAATCATAATCCAAAACCAATACTTAAAAAGACCTCTTCGATTGGCAGGTGCTACCGTATCGCTCTTATCAAGGAATGGCAACAAGAAGAAAGCCATTTGAGCAAATCCAAAGGCAATGAGTCCAGGATCTTTAGGGAATGGGCGTAAAATCTCATACGACCACAAGAAATACCACTCAGGATAGATATGTGCAGGAGTTTTGAGTCCATCGGCTGGGTCAAAGTTTACAGGATCCATTGCAAAATTGAAGTGATAGAAGACCAAATAGAAGAAGAAGATGAGATAGACACCCAATACAAAGACATCTTTGCTCAAAAATACAGGTTGGAAAGGGATAACTTTTGACTCTTTTGTATTGCCTTCTTTGTAGAGTTTGGCAGCTTCATGATAATCAAACTCTTCGCCGTCTTGGTTGTTTACGTGAGGTATTCTTAGTGCTGCAAAGTGCAACGCAATAAGAGCCATGATGACAAGTGGCAAAAGCAACACGTGAAGCATAAAAAATCGTGACAAGAAAGCTTGACCAGGTACATAATCGCCTCGAATCCACTCCACGAGTCCAGGTGCATTCAAAATACCACCTGCAATATCGGGAGAGAAACCTTCAAAAAGATTGGTGATTACCATCCCTGCCCAGTAGCTCATTTGTCCCCACGGAAGCATGTATCCAGAGAAAGCTTCGGCAGAGAATACGATAAACAAAAGCATACCGCTTAGCCAAATAATCTCACGACCTTTTTTGTATGAGCCATAATAGATACCCGTAAACATATGGATATAAATGACCAAAAAGACCACCGATGCCGCCACTCCGTGAATATGTCTCCAAAGCCAACCAAATCCAACTTCACTCATAAGGGTGTAGTTTACGCTATCAAAGGCAGTATCAACGCTAGGTTGATAGTACATCAATAGGAAAATTCCCGAGATAACCAATAGAGCAAATGTAAATGCCAATACCATTCCCATTGCCCATAGGAAATTGATATTTTTGGGAATCCAATACTCTAATGCTATTACCTTTTTGACGGTAGTGAGAGCGAGTCTTTGATCCAACCACTCCGTAATTGAACTTGCTTTTTCAAAATGTGCCATTTTTGTTCCTTTCTTACGCTATTCCAGCTTTTTGCATTTCCAAATACGCTGGTCCTGCTTCGCCTAAGACAATCTTGTTGCCATCTACTTTAAATGGGGGGATTACCAAAGGTGTAGGGGGAGGGCCAAAGGTATTTTTGCCACTGGCATCAAACTCGCCACCGTGACAAGCGCACTTAAACTTCGTTTCGCTTGGGAAATAAGCAGGAATACACCCCAAATGTGTACACAAGCCAATGGATACATGATACCTTGCTCCTCCCGCAACGACATCTCTAGGATCTTGAGGCATATTGGCACTCTTTTTAAGAATGAAGATAGGTTTACCTCGCCATTTTTCAGTTATTAGCTCATTTTCGGAGATTGTGGTTAAATCCACCTCTGTAAAACCAGCGGCTTTGATGCTTGGAAGCGGATCCCACGATCTTTTCATCGCATACAGTGCAGGGATACCACCTGCAAGAGCGGTAAAGCCACCTAGAGCAATACCCATGAAGTCTCTTCTGTTACTCATATCTTTCCTTTTAAATAGTAAAATTTCAATTTACAATTATATAGCAACTCTAATTAAAATTCTATAAATTTGTCTTATAACATTCCAAACGAAAAGATAATGCTCTTTTTTGCTTCAAAAAGAGCCAATTGTGTTGCATTTTTTCTCATTATTGGAGGGCAATTAGCTCTAATAGCCATTTTTTGATAAATTTTGGTTATAATACTTCTGAAAATACAGCACATTATGATTGTAAGAACACCACGAAAGAGGTTATAAATATCTATAAAAAACATCGCCACACGGTTGATAATTTTATCTCTACACTTATCATGTCATTGCCACGCAAATGTAGAGAGAATGTACACAGCATACTTAAAAATCACGACTATATCGAGCTACTCTGCTCAGTGGAGAAAGATTTTCATCAATCCGCCCCCATAATATGCTCTAAACAAAGAGGATACAACCCATCTTGATAGCGATAAAAGCAACTATTTTGTCAAACTGCAACTTGATATTAATCTCATTGAAATTCTCGAAAAGCTTAAGCTTATAAAATAGAATTCGCTTTATGATAAATGCAAAAAAGCGGTCTATATGTTGGGTTTGTTTCTTTTGGCGGCGGTTTTGATTGGGTTGATTGTTTATGGTGGATATGTCTTTAGTATGCTTATTGTTGGCGATACCAATCAAGATATTTTGCACGAGGTTTTTAAATCCATTATCTCTATTACTTTGGGATTGGCTATTTACGACCTTGCCAAACAGATTTTTGAATATGAGGTGATTGTCAAATCTTTTCATCACTATGATGACCAACAATACAAAGTATTGGGCAAATTTCTCATCTCAATTGTCATTGCTCTTGCGATTGAAACTCTTATGGCAGTCTTTAAAATCGCTCTAGGCGACCACACACAGATGCTTTTGGCGTTTTATCTGCTCATTGGTACCACGCTTATGTTTATAGGGCTGGGCTATTTTTACAAAACCATCGCTTTGACAAGCAAACCCGAAGAGCATTAGAGGGGATAATACTCTTTTTGCCTATCTTTAAATGCTACCACCTCTTTGAAGCCTATAGTTTTAGCAAGAGTGGTGACTTCGTCGTATCCCAATCCAACATCCACAACCCTATGTGCATCGCTCCCAAAGGTGATCTCAATCCCCATCTCATAGACTCTCTCTAGCAACTGACGCGAGGGATATTGCTCTCCTATGGGTTTGCGTAGTCCTGCGGGATTGATCTCTATTGCCATTTTCGCCTCCTTGATAGCTTCAAGGGCGTTTTGTGCCAACGTTTCGATAGGCAATGAGGGCATATATTTAAAGACTTTGATAAGATCCAAATGTCCTACAATATCAAAGTATTTGGTATTAGCCATACTCTCAATAGCTCCAAAATACTCTTGCCAAATAGCATCAATATCACGGTTTTGGTACTCTTTGATAAATTCTGGATTATCAAATCCCCAATTGTCCAAAAAATGCACCGAACCTATGAGATAATCAACTTTGGCATTTAAAATTCGTTCATCTAAATAGTTTGGCAAATAATCAACCTCATAGCCTAAGCGAATATCGATTTGATCTTGATACTTTGCTTTGGCATTTAAAATATCGGCTTCATACTCACGCATCTGCTCAAAGTCAAGACGGTAATGGGGATCAATCTCCAAAGGAGCGTGTTCGCTAAAGCCGTATATCTCCACTCCTAGCTCAATGGCTCTTTGGATATACTCCTCAATCGTCCCTGTGGCATGATTACACCTTGCAGTATGGTTGTGCAAATCGACTCTCATGAAATCTATCTCCTTGTGTGATTGGGGGATTATAGCATACAAAACCAATATTTCAATTCACACCTTTATTAAATTTTAAGTTTATTTCAAGAGGGGGGGGTATAATTATATGCAAAGAAACATTATTGATTTTTTTTGAACCCTAGCCCGAAAGTGTGTTGTCGCAACATTATACTCAACAAAACAAAAAGAGGAGATTGAGATGAAAAAACTTTTGATTTTATGGATGATTACCGTGATGCTGATAGCTACATCGTGCAACGACAATCAACCATCCGCCCAACAAATCGCCATTTCAAAGGTGGCTAATTATGCCCAAAACGGCAACCCAGCCCCAACGATACAAGATTATACCAATGCAGGTGTAGAGGGTGTAAATGCCGATAATCTTGCTGATATTAACCATTTCCTTTTGGACTTAGAGCGTGAAGATGTCGATACACGCCAAGAGATACAAGCTATCATTGATAGATTGGGACTCGAAGTAGAAGACAATAGTAGCATTGATAAAATTGTAGATAAAATCAATGAAAATGCAACTTTGGTCCCACCCAGTGAGGAAACCAACAC
>DYTG01000040.1 GCA_020726085.1 Sulfurovum sp. | reverse complement strand
AGGATACACGCCTCGATTTGCTCTTGGGTGACAATGCCACCCAAAGCGATAATAGGTGTATCAATGAGACTTCTTAGTTCTTGCAAAGCTTCCAAACCGATAGGTTTGCCTTTGTTGGGAGTATCGAAAATGGGGCTATAGGTGAGCGTATCGACTCCTAATTTTTGGGCTTGAAGTGCCTCTTGCTGGGTATGGGTACTGGCTATGACAAAGAGTCCCAAAGCTTTAGCCTTGGGGATGTGTTGGATTTGCGATGAAGTTAAATGCACACCTTTAGCACCCAATTGATAGGCGAGAGGATAATCTCCGTGGAGCAAAACCTTATCCAGTGGATAGTTGCGACTCTCTTGCAGAAATCGTTGAGCATTGTGAGCGTAATGCGGAGTCGTTTTGTCACGGTAAACAATCCAATTGGCTTTTTGAGCTATCCATTGAAAGTTTGCAAACCTATCGGTAATGGCGTAGGCGATCATTTTAATCCTTTGAGGGCAATAGCGTATATCACTCTATTTTACTATTTAAAGTTCAATTATATCATCAAAACAATCGCAATCAATCCAATCTTAGGATCGAAGCTTTGCCACTCTCTATGCAGATAAACTTCTCGTCGTCGTGAGTGTGGAGAATATGGACAATGCTGCCCTCCTCCTCTTTGGTCACAATATCTCCTTGTTGAAGCGGCATATAGAGAGCAGTATCATCGCTCTCATTGCAAAGTGCATCAATGGCTAATACCTCGACACTGTTGGGACAGCTTTCTCCCCCGCAACTCCCTAACGCAAAGGCTAAAAGTGTGAGCGTTATCAATCTTTTCATCTGTTTTTCTCCTTTTTTGGTCTTGTTATTCAATCATTAAATCATCGTCTAAGGGTGTCTTAGATTGGATAAAGAGCTTGCCGTTTCGCACAAAGACTCTAATAGTAGAGCCGCGTCCAAACTCCCTATCGCCTCTAAGGGTGTGATGCATCCCTAGAGATTTGCCTGTAGCCTTATTGATTTTGATAAACTTTGTTTTGCTTTTGCCTTTGCTGTTGGTGATTACAATGGCTCGATAAATCAATCCATCGTGTTCTATTTGCGTTTGCGTCGTAAGCGTTGCGTTTTCATCCATTGTTGTGTTGGCATCGACTTCAAAGAGTGCTTTGGTTGTTTGGCGTTCAAAAATCACAATGTGTTCTATGTTGCCACGAGGCGTAAGGGTTGTTTTGATGCTGTGCGTAGCCTCTTGTGTGGGCGTTGCGATACTGATATTCCCCTCTTCATCCACAAACGCTTGACTCCCTTTGAGGTTGAACGTTACGCTTTTTGTGTGACCGCTCAAAGAGTCGGTGAGAGTAATAGTAAGCATTTGAGTCGCTTTATTGAGGCGTATTTCTATGATTTGATGCTCCATGACAATCGTAGCTTTGATACTATCACTATCTTCATCGATTTGGACTTCGTGATTGCGTGCAAACTCTACAATCGTATCGGCTATTTGGATTGTATAGATACCATCGTGTGTAGTGACGCTATCTTCTATCTCTTCACCTTGCGTAGTGTTTTGTTCGAGTGATTCGTTGGTATCGGCGGTAGCGTTCTCTTCTAATGGCACTTGGGTAGTGTTTGCTTCGAATATCTCCAAAAGATTACCCTCGGGTGATAGTGTGGTGTTTGCTTCCAAAGTCGTGTTCTCTTCACGTTGCGTTGTGTTTGTCTCTGGGTCGCCTTTGTTTTCGATGATAGTATCGCTGTTCTCATCGGGGTTGGCTATAGGATGGGTTGTGTTATCTTCAACAGTTGCATTGTTCTCTGTTTGGGTTACGTTATTTTCAACAGTTGTATTGTTCTCCGTTTGAGTTACGTTATCTTCAACCGTTGCATTGTTCTCCGTTTGAGTTACGTTATCTTCAACGGTTGTATTGTTTTCTAGCGTTAAAGCCGTTAGCGTTACCGTTTGGGTTGTTTCGATACTCGCTCCATCCTCGTCGCTCACTTTGAGCCTTACGTTGTACTCCCCTGATGTTGCGTAGGTATGGGTTGGGTTTTGGAGCGTTGAACTGTTGCCATCGCCAAAGCTCCACTCCCATGAGACAATTGCACCGTCACTATCGGTTGAACTATCGATAAAGTCCGCAATCAAATCGGTTGTATCAAAGCTAAACCCTGCTATTGGAGCGTTGTTGGCAGGTGGTGGAGGAGGTGGAGTGGCGGTGACGTCGATACTTATCGTATAAGAGAGCGTTGAGTTGTCCTCTCCATCATTGACTTTAAATCCAAAGTTTGTGTAGCTACTTCCTGATTCACTACTGATAGGAGCATAGGTTAGCTTTGCAATATCTGAAGCGTTTATCTCTTGATTGGGTGTCACGGCTACACTGTTTAGTTTTAGACTCCCTTTGGTAGGCAATGACGTAATGATAAGCTTTTGGAATGTATCACTCGTATCGTTATCCTCGAAATAGAAATTTGCACCTCCAAAGGTATAAGCAGCGTTTTGAGCCAAAGAAATAGTGGCATTTTTGGATGTTGGGATACTATTGCCAAGTTTGAGTCCAATCACTACGGGGTCATGGTCTGATTGTCGATAGGGCAATGTACTATCAAAGATAGTGGTGTCTCTACCAAAATCGGTATTGTAATCAATCGCACTGGCTTCATCGGCATTGATATGCCACTCGGCTGCTCCCTTCACTTGCAATGTAAGTGAACTATTGGCAAAGGCATAATCAAGTGTGCCAATTTGCCCATCAAATACATAGGAATAGGCACTGCTACCCATAAAGTGTCGTGCCAAATCGGTATAACCATTGCTCTCTAAATAGCTAATTGGCTCTTCTTTGGCATAGGCGTTCATATCTCCTACTATCAAGAAGTCGCTATCACCGCTCTTTGTAGGGTCGGCATCAAGCCACTTTTTAAGAGCCGTTACACCCAAAACTCGTGTGCCATTACTTGCTCCCGCTCCATCGCCCAAATCGGCATCTCCTGCGTTTGGTCCCGCGCTTCCTTTGGATTTCATGTGTGCAACGACAAAGGTAAACTTCTCACCCGTGGCAATCTCTTCAAAAGTCGCCGCAAGAGGGGAGCGATTGGTACCGCTACCGTTAAAGATAGTCCCGCTCATACCAATAGAAACCAAATCGCTATCGTCTAAAATCTCAACGGTGGTACTATCGGCTATTTTGAGCGTTGCGATTTTGTAAATCATCCCTACGGCAATCACATCATCGCCCACATTGCCACTTGGCACATAACTATAAACCGTATCACCCAAAGCCGTATTGAGTGCATCGACTAGATAAGCAATGGCAGGAGTTGGTTTGTGGTAGTTGTTCTCTATCTCCATAAATCCTACTACATCGGCATCAAGATTTTGGAGTACTTTAACCAGCTTTTGGGTTTGTCGTGCAAGTTCCGTAGCATTATTAGCCCCACGACACTCTTCTGTACCGCTTAAACCGCAGGTGTTGCCAATGGTGTTGAAGTAGTTAAGCACATTAAGCGAAGCGACTTTGAGATTGCCCCCTACATTACTAGGCGTAGCAGAGCGGTTGTTAGCTTTGACAAAGTTATTAACGCCCTCTTGGATTGAACGCACTCTCCATGTTGTACCACTAGCCGAATTTCCTGCCCATTGATAGGCCAGTACCCCTTTGAGATGAGCAATGGTATCGCCCATTCGTTTATCACTGGCGGTGCTAAAAGTAGGTCCAAATCCATCGAGGTTGCCAATAGCTCCATTTTGCAAAGACAATCCATCATCATAGGTAATGGTTCTAGCTCCTATTGTCTCAAGATAGGCTGTGTAAGCTGTTGGATTGGGGGCGTAGATTTGACTAAATTGCTCGACTCTTCCCCCTTGGGTGAGTTTGATTTCATTAAATCTACCCAATTGATACATCTCTGTAATAGTGAGCGTATCGCTAAACTCTACCAACATCCCCTCGAAGGCTTCAAGCTCAGGTTGATATTTGCCGTTTTGATTGAGCGTCGTTGAAGCACTGGGCAATGCAATCGTAGCAGGAGTTGGTAAGGGATTGCCACTGCTTAAAACGCTCACGCTTGAAGCTATGATTTGCGTCTCACCAAAATACTCATCAACACTTCCGTTAATCTCTACCCAATCGCCCACATTGACATCAGCAATAAAAGTGCCATTTTCATAGACAAAAATTCCCTCCGAAGTAGAGGCGTTGCTATCGCTCTCGTTATCCTCTTCTTGGATATAGAATCCTCTCAAGTTACGTTTGGTATCACTATCCCCATCTTGAAAATCCCCTACGACAATCGCCCGTACGCTTACGCTTTGCCCATCGAGTGGAGAGGCTGTGCCACTGCCTTGAATCTCATGGATAAATGTTGTGGTGGTTGGTGTCGTTACTATGGGTATATTGCGTTCCCCTGGAGTAGGTGTTTGGGCTACAAATGTGCCATTTCCATCGGGGCTACGGCTATTGGAATGACCTGCTTGATCACCGTTGGCGTTTTCATCGTATTGTGTGCTTTGCCCTAGTCCTGCGAGAAGTCCACTATCGTCTGCATCGTTTGTATCGTAAACAATCGCATCGAGTAGGTTGGTTTTGGTTAGGGCTGTATTATTGGGGAAATCCAAAGCACTCGCTAGATAGAGAGCTACCGCATCCGCCCCATTTTTCAAGAAGCCATTTCCAACTACCACATTGACATTGGCAACTCCGCCATTGCCCAGCACAAAAAAGCCATTCGCATCGGTTGTATTGCCATCCAAATCAAACGCCTTATAGGAAATATCACCGTTACCGTTAAAAAGTACCAACACCAATCCATCAAGAGATAGATTCCCCACTCCACCATCGTAAAGCTCTATAAACTCCAACACATCTGTTCCTGCCGTATCGGCATCGACTTCGTTGATTGTGATAGAGGGTATCGTACCTACTACGCTTCCCAATGTTACCGCATCGCTTTGAAACTTTTTCCAGTTGTTTTGCTCCAATTTTTTGGCTTTTGTGGCTGTGCCGTACCAATCAGTATCGCCATTGTCACGAATTACTTGAATGGTTTTGGCATCGCCATTGCTTCCCATAAAATCGCTACTGGGCAGTTCTACAATCCCCTCAAAGCTTCCTTCACCACTAAGCGTTGCACTTCGTAGCTGGGGTTTATCGTCGGCAACGCCACTCCATGTATAGAGTGCAAAGTTACCGCTGCTATCGGACGAACCTGCGATGATGATACATCCATGGGCATTACACTCGATACTTCTAATCCCTCGTCCTCCCAAATCCAGCTCAATAGGAGTGCCAAAGGCAGGAGTTGCGTCCATAAAGGTATCAAAGTTAGTAATAGGCACAATAAGCGAACGGTTGCGGTCACTCACATTTACATTGGGGGCACGGAAACCCAAATAGGCGGTTGTTGTACTACTAGGAGCCATTGTAAGCCCCTCGATACTCAAACCATCCGTTGCTTCGGGTACTTTACCATCTGCCCCACTTGCACTCAAACCGTAATGGTTAGCCCCCAATCCGTGAGCGTTGGTGCTATCCCAACTCGTCAAATCACTCTCCAAAGCCGTATATTTGCCAACAAAGGTTAATGTTGTCGATGCACCTGTACCTGATAGTGTGGTTTTGAAAATCAACGCACGGTCATTGGCTTGTGTGCCATCGCTCTCATTACTGTGTGAACCCATCCAATAGATGGTATTTCCTATTTGGGTTGTTGCTTCAGTATCAACCTCTTGTTGCCCCTCTAAGCCCAGTGCACTGTTCATATTGATGGTTTTGATTGGCAATCCTGAGTGGTTTCTATCATAGACTCGGATGATTTGGTCTTCATCATCGGCTACGAGCATATAGTTAGCATCAATGGCAATCGCCGCACTCCCATCAGCCGCATCGGTATGGAAACGGGCATTACTAGAGCTATTATCCGATACACGGTAGGCAATGATATAGCTATTTGTGTTTACACTATCGCTCACTGTTACGGTAATATCGGCTGCTCCTTTGGCTTTGGGAGTAATTTTGAGGTTTCGAGTAGCCCCTGTACCGCTTAATACCAAATCACTATTGGCTACTACGCTTTGATTGCTGCTTGTTGCACTCACGACCAAACTACCCACGGCTGTATCTGGATCGCTAAGATTAAAATCAATCCCCAAAGTTTTGGCAGGATCGGTAGTATCATTGAGTGCGGCCGATACAAATCCCATACCGCTCTCATTGAGCTGTAGATAAGATGTCGTTGTCGATGAGGCGGTAATGATAGGGCTTACACTCATCGCCGTGCTATCTTTGATACCCGTTATCTCGATATTATCAAGCGTGAGTTTATCGTTACCGTTGTTATCAAAATCACTAAACTTAAAGAGTACCAAAGGTTGATTGTTAATGGCTGTTGCACTGCTTAAATCCAAAGATTTGCTTTTAAAGCTACCCGTTGTAATGGCTTCATTGTTAAATGCTTTACTCCACGTCACTCCCCCATCGATGCTATACTCCAAATCAAAGCTATCCGCCGAGTCACTTTTGTAATCAAATCGTATCGCCAGTGCCGACCAATGGGTGGTATTAATAGCAATCAAAAGCTGGGCATCATTCCCATCGCCCTTAATATCATCCCAAGCAATTGCTTTGCCTACAACTTGCGAAACACCTTCGCTATCGGTATAGGCTACACCGTTTTTACCGTTATCATCAATTGTTTGATAGAGTTGTTTAAGCGTGGGAGTGCCTATTGTATCGTCTATTTTGGGTGCAATCTCAACATTATGGGCGATATTGCTTAAGCTATCAAATGTCCAAATCACCATTTGGTTGCGATTGGTTCCGATAGTTGTAAAGTTCCATGTAGTGTTATTATCAATCCCACTAAAGTTATTATTGTTGCTATCTTTGATTGCTCCATCGGTGATTTTGATATAGTAAGCAGTGTTGGATTCCAAATCGCTAGGCGGGTTAATAGTAACGCTTTTGTCACCGTTTAAAAGAGTCACATTAGCCACGTCAATAGTATGAGCTTTGGCGTTGTCGCTCATTTTATAGATATAGATGTTTCCACTCCCTTTGGCTACGCTCTCATTAAAAATTATCGTTAAATTTATATCAACGGCAATCCCCGTCGCATTATCCGCAGGGGTTGTAGAGGAGATAGTGGGTGGGGTGGTGTCGGTAGTGCCTATTGTAAACGCACCTACAAAAGTTTGACCAGTGCTATCATCTCCTATCCAATTGGTTGCATTGTTAATTGCTGCAAGCAGTGTGGCTCTATCTCCTGTTATTGTGCCTGTGTATTTGTAGTTATCAAGTTCTGGTAAGGCAATGGCATTTGTACCATTTGTCAATCCTTGAGGAAGCGATGAAGTGTTGGCATTTATAGCATCTGTTTGCCAATCTGTACTCTCTGCATTAAGAGCCGCTATCATTGCATTGCCTGTTTGGTAGGCAATAATTTGGTCACCACTATTAGCAAATGCAATAGTGTTACTACTTACTGTGCCACCTCCTGTGACGGTAGTGCCTTCAATTTTTATAACGCTTCCTTTTGCAATACCGCTTACAGGAGCTATCCAAGCAGCAGTACCTTCACCTGCTCTCCAACTATTATCAGATTTCCAACCGTTATCGGTAAAGATTATCTCTTCACTCGCTGAAATATCCACCAATGCCACAAAGGCAAAAGTATCAGGATTGTCTGAGTTGTATTCGACAAACGCAATATCCCCCGCACTTAATGCCGCATTGGCGTGAGTTCCTAGGTACCCCAACATCACGATGGACAACAAGAGACTTTTTATCAATAAAAACAATTTTCCCATAACCGCACTTCTCCTTAGCAAAATTTGAAATGCGAAAGGATAGGGCAAGAAGTGTAAAAATAAGCTTATCTTAAGAATATGATACCATTATGTTACCCGTTGTTATTGGGTTGTAATTTAAAGGGCAAGAGCGTTAATGCCTGAATCAATCCATAACGTTTGAGATTGCTTCACCCTAAAGGGTTCGCAATGACGTAGGGGCAATTTTTTAAGTGCGTAAGGTCAGTTTTAAAAAGCTTTGCCAATCTTAATCTCTAACAATTTAGAGTCCTGGGTCTTCAAAAAGTTCCTCTTTGGAGGTGCAAGAGAGTATCTCATGCTAATTTTCAAGATTTTCAATAGCTTTGGTGATAAGCAAATCTTCTCTCAAAGCATCTTGAAGCAGCATACTGTTTTGTCTTAATGCACTTGCGGTAATGCGAAGTTTATAGGTTCATGTTATAATGGCATTATTTCCTAGGATTGCCCATGAAACAAAACGCTTACGCCAAAGTCAATATATTTCTCAAAATCACAGGTCACAAAGAGGGCTACCACACGTTGCTCTCTCGCTTTGTGAGGGTTGGGCATCTCTACGATACGATAGAGTTTGTTCCCGCTTCTTGCTCCTCGCTCACGATTGAGGGGTGTGGCGATATCGATACCCAATCCAATACGATTTACAAAGCCTTTGTGGCACTCAACGAATATACGGGGGATTTGGATATATTGGAGTATTTTTACAACCACAAAGTCGTTGTCACCAAAAATATCCCCACCCAATCGGGACTAGGCGGAGGCAGTAGCGATGGGGCTACGTTTATGCGTATGGTCAATGAGGTGTGCAAATTGAGGCTTGATGTCGATAGATTGGCAAAGATTGGCTCGACTGTTGGTGCGGATTTTCCCTTTTTTATCCACAACTACGAGAGTGCCAACGTCTTGGGATTTGGCGAAATTGTCGAAGCGTTTGAGGAAGAGGCACTGGAGATAGAACTTTACACTCCTCCCATAGGATGCGATACCGCAAAGGTTTACAAACGCTTCAAGCAAGAATTTTTTGGCGATATTAGACACTCCTCTTTTGTTGGCTGGGAGAAAATCCCCTCTCGTGAGCTATTGGCAAGAGTCGATGCCTTAAACGCCAACGATCTCTACAGGGCAGCACTTTTGGAGTATCCCAAACTCAAAGAGTACGCTCGTAAGGGGTGGTACTTCTCAGGAAGCGGAAGCACTTTTTTTACTCATGTTACGCAAAAATAGGAGCAAAGCCCCTATTTTTGGCAGGGACACAAGTGTCCCTTGCACCCCCCCCCTAAAGCTACTCGCACAGCGGGAGAACGACGATGTTTTACGCACTTTGAGTGTGTAAAGTCAAGTTTTTTGTAAGCTAAATAGATGATAATTTGGATAACTGTTTTAATTGGTAACACCGCTCTCCCAATTTACACGGAGTTAAAGATTTATTTAATCAAAATCTGCTATAGTTTGACATATTAAACACAAAGGAGAATGAAATGGCAGTAGTAATTACTGATACATGTATTAACTGTGCAGCTTGTATTGACGAGTGTCCAGTAGAAGCAATTGTTGATGAGGATGATAACCCAACGGGTGAGGAGATCTATTATGTTTATGCTGATAAATGTGTAGAGTGTGTGGAACACCACGATGTACCTGCCTGTGCTGAAGCATGTCCAACGGAGGGCTGTATTGTGTGGGGTGATACCGTTGATGGTATGCCAGAACATGAAAACAGAGGTGCAAACGGTACGCCTGTAGTTCAAGAGTAATCTCTTTTAGCACTCTCATTTTAAATGGGAGTGTCTATCTTCTTCTGTTTTCTACTATTTCCTCTTGGGATTATCAAAACAAAAACTATTTTTTTATTTAATATTAATCTGCAAAATGATACAATTCTGTCCAAAAATATTTTTATCGAGGCAAACAGTATGGAACAAACATTATCAATCATTAAACCAGATGCAGTGGCTAAGGGTGTAATCGGAAAGATTATCGATCGTTTTGAGAGCAATGGACTTAGAATCGCAACTATGAAAAAAGTTCAACTTAGTCGTGCAGACGCTGAAGCATTTTATGCTGTACACAAAGAGCGATCTTTTTTTGGTGAGTTGGTTGATTTCATGATCTCAGGACCTGTTGTCATCATAGTACTTGAGGGCGAAGAGGCTATGGCAAAAAATAGAGAACTTATGGGTGCAACCAATCCCAAAGAGGCAGCTGCGGGAACTATTCGAGCAGACTTTGCACAATCTATTGATGCCAATGCGGTTCACGGAAGTGATAGTTTGGAAAATGCTGCGATTGAGATTGCATTTTTCTTTGCACAAAGAGAGATTAACTAAAACTCTTCTCTTGCCAAAGGCAACGCTTGAGTGAAAGGAATTTTTTTGGAAACTTGTTTTCAAAAAAAAGGAAATAAACAACAATGAAGATACTCTTTGATAAAATTGGCTCAAATGCCAAAGCGTTTGAGTACCCAAAAGATGATATTATCTTAAGCGGTAGCTTATCAAAGAAGAGCCACCATGAGATTCGTTTGGAGGCAGAATTGTCGGGGACAATTGAGTTGGATTGTGTCCGATGCGGGACAAGCTATCTTCATAGCCTCGATAACCATTTGGATTTGATACTAAGCGATAAGGTAGTAGAGACTCAAGAGAGTTTAGATATTATTGAGTTTTTAGACGGTGTCATCAATATAGAAGATATTGTTGATAGTGAAATTAATTCTATCAAAAGTGAGTACAACTACTGCACACAATGTGCCAACTCACTTGATGAGAATTTTGAAATAGAATTTTAAACAAAGGATAAAACATGGCAGTACCTAAGAGACGAGTAAGTAAAACACGAGCAGCAAAGAGAAGAACACACTACAAAATAGAGCTTCCAAAGCCTGTAAAAGATGCTGATGGAACATGGAGAATGCCTCACCACATGAATATGACAACGGGTGAGTACAAAACAGAAGCCAAATAATGATTAGAATAGCCATTGACGCTATGGGTGGGGACTTTGGTCCCGAACCAATAATAGAGGGTGTAATAGCCGCTCTTGATGAACGACCCAATACCTTTATACCTATTTTGGTGGGTGATAAAGATGAACTCCTTTTGCATATCCCTGAATTTTATCTTACCAAAGTTGAATTTGTTCAATCTAGCGATGTAATTGAAATGCGTGATAGTGCCACCAATGCTCTCAAACGTAAAAACTCCTCCATCTATCAAGCCGTTGAATTAGTACGCAACAAAGAGGCAGACGGTGTGGTTTCAGCAGGTCATAGCGGTGCTACCATGACACTTGCAACGCTTCGCATTGGAAGACTCAAAAATGTCTCCAAACCTGCCCTTGCTACCCTTATGCCCAATATTAGCGAATCCAAAACATTGGTACTTGATGTCGGAGCTGTCGTTGATTGCAAACCGCAAAATCTCTATGAATTTGGGATAATGGGACAAGCCTACACACAAAAAGTCTTAGGATTAGCCAATCCACGCGTGGGACTTTTGGCCAATGGCGAAGAGGATACCAAAGGCAATGAACTTACCAAAGCCTCTTTTGGACTGCTCAAAGAGATTGATGGATTTGTGGGGAATGTTGAGGGACATGACATCTTTAATGGCTCTGTCGATGTGGTGGTGTGCGATGGGTTTACGGGTAATATTTTGCTCAAAACCAGCGAAGGGGTTGTATCGACTATCTTTGCGATGATGAAATCGAGTATCAAAAAATCAATCCCTGCCAAAATCGGTGCTTTGCTTATGAAAAAAGGTGTTTTTGGTGCTTTGAAGAAAAAAGTTGATTACGCCGAATACGGTGGGGCTCCGCTTCTAGGAGTCAATGGTTGTGCTATCGTAAGCCACGGAAGCTCCAACGCCAAAGCGATTAAAAACGCTATATTTCAAGCCATTGCCTTTAGTAAATCCAACGTCAATGAACTCATAGAAAAACGTATCAATCCTCACGAATAGAGATAGCTTACTCCATTGTCTCCTCATTGGCTCTATTGATAAGTGATGAGGCGATATTCTCTTTGGGGTGGATGTTGGCTTTGGTTTTGAAGCTTTCAATTTGGCGTATGATGTTGTCTTTGCCACTGTAGAGTTTGCCATAGGCTTCATTGTAGCTCATTTGAGCTTTTTGCAATGCAACGCCTAGTTTATCAAGATCATCAACAAAAGATTTGACTTTGGTATAGAGTTTTTGAGCCAATCTTGTCACTTCGATAGCGTTTTTGGCTTGTTTTTCGTATCGCCATGAGTTCTCAATAGCACGAAGCGAAAGCAGAAGTGTTTGGGGACTTACAAGTACTACACCGTTTTTATACGCCTCTTCGTAGAGTCCCGTTTCGTGTTCCAATACCACCATAAGAGCATTGGAGAGCGGAATAAACATCAAGATAAAATCAAGCGAATTTACCCCATCAAGCTCCTCATAACGCTTTTGGGAAAGGGTTTTGATATGATTTTTGATAGAAAGTGTATGCGCTTTGAGGTGTTTGGAGTCGTTTTGGTTGATATAGGACTCATAATCTTTGAGTGAAGTTTTGGCATCTATAATAACATCCCGCCCCGATGAGAGCTTGACAATGACATCAGGGCGATAGAGAGTACCGTCACGACTTTTAAGTACACATTCACGCAGATACTCCTCGCCCAAACGCAATCCGCTCTTTTCCAAAATACGTTCAAGTATCATCTCTCCCCAACTCCCTTGGGTTTTGTTTTCGCTTTTTAGGGCATTGGTGAGGTTGATGGCATCGTGACTCATTTGTGCATTAAGGGTTTGGAGTTGTTTGAGCTCATTTCGTAGTGACGTTTGCTCTTTGGTTTGATCCAAATGAATCTCTTCAACTTTGGCTTTGAAGCTTTGCATCTGTTCTTTGAGCGGCGTTAAGATGAGGCTTAGGGATTCTTGATTTTGTTCGGTAAGGTTTTTGCGTGAAGCGACGAAGACTTTGTTGGCAAGATCTTCAAACTCTTCAATAAGCATCTTGCGTGAAGATTGAAGATCGGATAGACGATACTCCATGGTGTTTTGTTGTTCTTGGAGTTTGGTTTGGAGTGAAGCAATAGTGGCTTTGTGGGTAGCTTGGCTTTGATAGAGTTGAGTTTGCAAACCGTACAGCTCTTCGATGCGTCCCTCTTTTTCGATAAGGCGTTGAGTTTGGTCTGTATTTTTTTGCTTAAGAGTAGCTATTTCGATGGAGAGGTTGTGAATGTTTTGTTCAAAGCTTTCGAGCTCTTTGGCTTGATAGAACAAACGCATAACCAAAGCAATAGAGAGAGCCAAAAATACAAATACTAAAATGAGCGATAGATCCATCAAATACTATTTCTCAAAATAGAATTTGGCAATAGTATCAGGCGAAAAGGGTTTACCCATAATCTCCCCAAAGCCAGACGTACGCATCTTGTGCAACTCATCGGGAGTGGACATACCGCTAATGCCAATAATTTGAGGCAAAGCTTTAGCACCCTCATGGAGACTAAGTTTGTGCATCTCCATCAAGGCTTCTGAACCGTTCATGTGCTGCATATACTCATCAAGGAACATCATATCAAGGTTGTGGTTTTTGTAGAGTTCAATCGCATCGCTTCCGTCTCGTCCTAGTAACACTTTGGCGCCGTATTTTTCAAGTACTACTTTGAGATATTTGGCACTAATGGCATTATCATCGACAATGGCTACGAGTTTTTCGACCTTTTGAGCGTAGTGAGCGTTGGGATTGTCGCCAATATCAAGAAGGGTTGCGTAGAGTTTTTTGAAGCGAATAGGTAGCGTAAAGAGCGTAATGGCATCGCTTTTGAAATCAAGTTCTCTAAGCATCTCTTTACGATAAACGACAACTTTGACCTTATTGAGTTCAATCTCAATGATGTTGAGGCTATTGACGTTGTCTATTGAGCAGATAATGCAATCAATATTTTTGGAAAT
>DYTG01000166.1 GCA_020726085.1 Sulfurovum sp. | reverse complement strand
ATGCTAAAATTTCAATCATGGAATCCTATGCAGAAATATACATCAACTTCGTCTTAAGCTCTTTTGGAAAAATAGAAATGACAAAACTATCTACAATCTAATGTATCCACATTTATTGCACCTTAAAATAGCCATTCAAATAAGCTCCCATAAAAATATTTAATAAATTTGATTTTAATATTTTCTATCTTTGGTATAGATAAATCTCAATGAACTTTGTCTAATATCTCACTTTTTGCACCCCATCCCAAGTAAATTTTGGGTGGTAGAGACAAGAGGTATTGCAATGAAAGTTTTCATAAAAAATCCTCTACTTATAGACTATTTTGCGATGACTTTTGCCAATGCTACCCCGTATTTTTGATACAACACCTCGTAGTGCTTGATGGCTTTGAGTTGGGGTGAGCGGGTGAGAACAATCTCGCCTACTTTGGGTTCTCTTTTGGGAGTGATACGCTGGGAGTAGAAGCTAAAAGAGGGGGTATTGAGCTTCCACATGACTACCTCTAGGGCGTTGTGTTTGGCAAACAAAGCAGCCTCTTTGATGGGTTGTTGTGCCAAAGCACCGTAGGATTTGAGTACTCCAAAATTTAAAGCGATGATAAAAATCATACCCATTGCAATCATCTTGTACTCCCTTGCCACCTTGCCAAAAGTAACGGCAATCAAGATGAGTGCCAGTGCAAAAAGAAGCAATTTATACTCTAAACCAAACTCTTTGTGGATATTTTCAATAAGTATCAAAACATAGGCATCTTTAATCTTATCTTGAAATAAAACAAGCAGATTGGGAAAAGCAATCATCAACAGCAAAAAGATAAAAAGCGGCACCATCAGAAGAAAATCGTTTTTAATACGCTTCACACCCATCGCCATCAAAATAATCAACGGTGTATAGCCGTAAATTACATAGTGGGGTAGCTTGGTACTTGAAAACGAAAAAAAGATAAATACAAAAGCAAACCAAATCACCAAAAAGAGCATCAACGGCTCTTGAAGTTTGGCTTTGATATTTTTAAAAGCACCCCAAAGCAGTGCCGTAAAAGGAAGCATTCCTACTAAAATTACACCAACATAATAAAACCAAGGTCCCCAATGTTGCTCCATTGAGCTACCAAAGCGTTCAACGTTGTGTTTGAAAAAAAAGCCCTCAATAAAGGCTTGACCTTGTGCTTGATACTCTAAATAGTACCACGGTAGGGCGATGAGCAAAAATAGCAAAATGGCAGGGATATGAAAAAGAGCTTTGAGATAAGCCCTCCATTCCCCAAGCCATACAAAAAAGAGAGAAGAGACCGCCAAAGGAATCAAAATAGCCACAGGACCTTTGGTCAAAAGACCCAGTGCCATAAAGGCAAACGTAAGATAGATATATTTTGATGCACGTTTGAGATAGTAGTAATAGATACTAAACATTGTGACGGCTATCGTCAAATTGAGCAAGGCATCTGCAATAGCGGCTTTGGAGATGATGGATATTTGCAAGGTGGTGAGCATTAAAAAAGCACTCCAAAAGGCACTTTGGCTATCCATCAAACGCCTAACAAAGAGATAAGTAGCCCCAATCCAAAGCAGTGCAAACCACGCCGAAGCGATCCTAGCCCCAAATTCATTGACTCCAAAGCTTCCTATTCCCACAAGTCCAAACCAATAGAACAAAATGGGTTTATCAAACCGTAGCTCTCCATTAAGATAGGTAGTAATGTAATCTTTGCCCACCATCATCTCACGAGTCGCCTCACTAAACGCCCCCTCATCCAAATCAAAAAGAGGCAAATACCCCAGCGTCGAAAAGAGTGCAAAGAGTGCCGTAAATCCCAAAATAAGATAGGGTTTGAGTTGCACAGACTCAAAGGGTTTAAGTTGCATTTTGGCATAAACTAACATCGCCGTTGCGATACCAATCGCACCACCAAAAAGCACATCGCTTAGGTAGTGGGCATCAATGACCATGCGACTAAAAGCTATCATCACTCCCACAAGCGTAAGGGCGATTTTGTAGCGTGGAAAGACCAAAGCCAAGCCAAACCAAACCGCCAATGCCGTAGCACTATGCCCCGAGGGAAAGGCATTATAGGCGTATTCATACCGAAACCAATCAAACGCAAAAACTACATCGCTATGGTAGAGCAAAGGACGGGTTTTTGCAAAGATAAACTTTAAAACAGTGACCACAATGCCCGAAACAAGATTGAGCAACAGCAGATAGATACCCACTTTGGAGAGCGTTGCATTGCTTTTGCGATAGACAAGGTAGAGTCCTAGGGCGACAACCAAATAGATGTCGCTTTTGCCAAAGTAGGTAATAAAATTGCCAAAGTGCCACAAAGCATCACCTCTGTGAGCATAAAAGTAATCCGAAATCGCCCTATCAAGACTTAGCAACAATACAACGATAAGCGACACTACGATAAATAGGCTATACAAAAGCAACTTTTGATAAGGCATTGCTATCCTTTTGGCATCAGAATTAAAAACATGATTATACTCAAATCTTTGTTATAGCCTCTATCTTTCTAACTGATATTACGCATTTTACTCGTTACGAAGCTCCAACTGCGTAATG
>DYTG01000039.1 GCA_020726085.1 Sulfurovum sp. | reverse complement strand
AAAAAGTATCTCTAGTACCAATAGAGCTGTGACAAAAGAGGTCGAAAAGAGCAAATAAGAGTCATCCATGACTGCATTTTCAATCGTTGTCAAAAGCGAAAAAATCATAGCCACCGATGCAATAAGACGTGTAAGTACTCTATCGTGTTTCAACGCTATCCACTTGGGTTGTTGATTGAGTAATTTTTCGATTATCTTTTTTTAAGCGTCGAGTTTCTCTTCGAGCAATGTCACTCTTTGGAGCGTATGATAGAGGACTCCACCCAATAGAGCTACCGCCAAAGCCACAACGGTGGGGTCTAAAAATATATCATTCAACAAAAGTACTACAAGTAGAAAAATTAGAATGGTTTTCATTGTTATGTTCCTATCTTCAACGATTTCTAAAATAGACGATACATTTCAAAAAATATTGAAATAACCTTTTTGGATTTGTTGCACTTTTTTAACACTATTTTAACAAAATTATTATATATTTAACGCCATTACACATACATTGGAAATTTATGGAAAATATTGATCTCTATATTATTATTACTACCGCATTGTTGGCGAGTGTTGGGCATTGTATTGGCATGTGCGGAGGGATTGTGATAGCGTATAGTTCAACCAAGCTTGATGGCAAGGAGAGCTGGATAAGGCAAAGTGTTGTTCATGGGGCTTACAACATGGGGCGTGTGACGACTTACAGTGCTATTGGGGCATTATTTGGCTTTCTGGGGCAAGTGATTGCCTTTACGCCTACTACTAAAGGGGTACTTTTTGTCTTGACGGGTATTTTGATGATATTAGCGGGACTCTCATTGGTAGGAGGTTTGAAATTTCTCAATTCGGCTGAATTTTCGATTGCCAACAACCGTTGGTTTGCACGACAATTTAGAACCTTGATTGCCTCACGTTCACTTAAGAGTTTCTATCTTTTGGGGATACTTAACGGGATGATACCGTGCGGTTTGGTGCTTTCTTTTGCGGTTTTTGCTGCTAGTAGTGCTTCGGCTTTGTGGGGGGCCGTGATTATGGCTATTTTTGGTTTGGCTACTGTTCCTACTATGTTTACTTTGGCGATGCTTACCAAGGTGTTGCAAAATGGCTCTTTGAGGGGAGCGATGATGAAACTCGCCGCTCTTATGGTCATCTCTTACGGAGGTTATACGCTCTACAAAGGCTACCAATTTATAAGCGACCCCATAGCAACACAAAAAGCAATCGATACGATGAATGAAGGGAGTTTGCGATCCAAAATGCAGGGCAAATGCGGAGGCATGAAGTGCGAACCTGGCAAATGCGGTTAGATTTATTATCAGATGTTACGCACTTTTATCGGAAGTGGAACTTTAGTCCCATCAAAAACCAATAGGCGGAACTAAAGTCCCAAAATGCCACACTAATCCACATATTTTACAAATAGAGTGCAGGCGGTAAGGTTATAACCCAAAGTGTAAGCACCAATACAAACAACAACAAATTGGTGACAAGTTCATCAATACGAAAGGTCATGGCAAGGTTTGGAGTCTTTTGTCTTCGAGGCGATAGAGTTTGTTGCAAAGCTTTGCCAACTCCTCATCGTGCGTAACCAGCACCAATCCCGCCTTGCGTTGCTCAACATACTCTAGCAATACGCCCATTACCAATTTAGCGGTTGTTTTATCCAAATTTCCTGTAGGTTCATCAGCAAAGATGATTGTGGGTTTTTTGCTTAGTACCCGTGCAATGGATACACGTTGCTGTTGTCCGCCTGAGAGTTCGGATATTTTTTGTCCTATAATATCTTGAATTTCAAGTTTTTTGAGCAACTCCTTATCAAGGGTTTCATTGGAGAGTATTGTAGCAATCTCAATATTTTCACTCGCACTCATGCCCTTAAAGAGATAGTGCGATTGAAACACCATACCCAACTTGTATCGACGTATAGAGGCTACCTCTTCTTCATTGAGAGCATAGATATCTCTATCAAAGAGCTTGACACTGCCACCTTGGGGCGGTAAAAAAGAGGATAGATTGTAAAGAAGTGTCGATTTACCGCTACCGCTTCGCCCTACTATAGCAATGGATTGCGAAGATTCTAGCAAAAAATCAATACCATGGTAAAGTGGATAATCAAAAGCATGGGATAGATTTTTGGCTTGAATAAGGATTTGGGGCATTCATAAACCTTTTGTTTGAAGGCAATGTAGGAGCATAAATACCCCTACAAAGTTCAAAAATTAACTCATTTGTTTAGCAACTTCTGCTGCGAAATCTTCCTCTACTACCTCAATACCTTCACCTACTTCAAGTCGGATAAACTCAATCATTTGAGCCGTTCCACCTACTTTTGCAGCTAGGTTTTCAAGGTATTGTGCTACCGTTAGGCTATCGTCCATTACAAACTTTTGATCCAAAAGAGCCAACTCTTGGTCTAGTGTGGTGTTATCGGAGATAAATCTATCAAGTTTACCTGGTACGATTTTGTCCCAAATTTTTTCAGGTTTACCTTCGGCTTTAAGTTCTGCTTCAATATCTGCTTTTGCTTTAGCCAATACCTCATCGGTAAGTTGAGCCATAGAGATATAAGTAGGTACATTTTTAAGCGGTTTACCCAATCGTTTGTTCTCTTCGTTCTCTTTTTCAATCGTAACGATACGTCCTGTAAGCTCACTGGCAATAAACTCTGGATCAAAATCTTTGTAACTTAGTGTTTTGGGTCGCATAGCTGAAATGTGCATAGCGATGTTTTTGAGATCACCTTTAATAGCGTCCGCCGTCTTTTGTGAGTCACACTTAGCAGCCAAAATAACCCCGATTTGTCCGTTTGCATGAAGATAACCGTTGATAGCAATAGCGTCACCACCTTGAAGTGCAGCGGTTCTTCGTACCACAAGATTTTCACCAATGGTAGCAATTTGCAATGAAATATATTCACTAAAGGCTTGACCGTTAATCTCAGAAGCGTTAAGCTCATCGGCATTGGCAAAATGGTTGTCAAAGTTATGCTCTACCACTTCTCTTACAACGGTTTTAAACTTATCGTTTTGAGCCACGAAGTCTGTTTGAGAGTTTACCTCTACCAAAACCGCTTTATGATCTTCAACTTTGAGTCCTATACTTCCCTCGGCTGCTACTTTTCCTGCTTTTTTAGCAGCAGCACCCAACCCTTTTTCTCTTAGCCATGCAATGGCTTTGTCCATGTCGCCATCAGACTCTGCCAATGCTTTTTTGCAGTCCATCATCCCTGCATTGGTCATTTCTCTAAGTTTTTTAATATCTTGTGGTCCAAAGTTTGCCATGCTTACGCCTCCTTAATATCTTGCGTTGGTTCTATTGTCGTCTCTTCATCCAATTCCTCAGAATCGACTAACATCTCTTCTACTAACTCATTCATCTCCGTAGGAGTTACTTCGCTAGTTTCCACATCCGCACCCTCATTCATCATCGCACGTCCCTCAATCATCGCCTCTGCCATCTCTTTACAGAAAAGGTGAATCGAACGAATCGCATCATCGTTTCCTGGAATTGGGTAATCGACTACATCGGGGTCGCAGTTGGTATCGAGTGGAGCAACCACTTTCATGCCCAATCTTCGCGCTTCATTTACTGCAATATGCTCTTTGACAGCATCAATAACAAACATCATATCAGGAAGCTTTTTCATGTTTCTAAAGCCTTCCAAATAAGAGTTGAGTTTCTCTTTTTGTCGTTTGAGCATCAACGCCTCTTTTTTGGTCAAAAGGTTGATTTGTCCGCTCTCTTCCATTTGCTCAATGACTTCAAGCTTTCGGATAGATTTTTTGATGGTTGGGTAGTTTGTTAGCATTCCACCTAGCCATCGTGTCGATACATAGGGCATTCCGCATCGAATCGCTTGTTCTTTGATAGCGTTTCGAGCTTGTTTTTTGGTCCCTACGAAGAGCATGGTTTTGCCCTGTGCTGCTGCATCTCTTACGACATTGTAAGTGTATTTGAAATATCTCAAAGTCTTTTGCAAGTCAATAATATAGATATTTTTTCGCTCACCAAAGATGAATTTCTTCATTTTTGGATTCCATCTTCTTGTTTGATGCCCAAAGTGTACACCGCACTCAAGCAAATCTTTCATTGTTACCATATTCATTTTCTCCTTGTATTTGTATTATTTTGAATTAGGTTTCCCCACAGTAGCCCTCAACGACTCATTGTCGCAACCATTCAAGGAATAACTACCTGAGTATTTTTCTATCTCACCGCAAAAGCAAAATAGGGTAACAGTATATCCAAAAAGAGATTAAGAGTGTTTGAGTTTATGCAAAAACCTAACTTAAACTCGATTTAGTATCCAATGTGTTGAAGTTTTTATCCATTAATGACCTTATACACCCTATCTCTATTGTTATAAATCTTACAGATGAAATGCTCAAAAAACCCATACATTCTTTGCTTAAATGGCTATCCTATCAAAACACCTACTTTGCTTTTTGCATAATACTTTGAAGCTCAATTTCAAGTTTTGCCTCTTTACCGATAGTAAGTCCACCCACTTCTAGGACTTTGTTGTATTTGAGTCCAAAATCGTATCGATTGATCGTACCGCGAAGGCTCAAACCTACACGAGTGTTGCCCCACGGGTCTTGAATGACTCCGTTGTTTTCAAGTTCTAGGGTAAATCTCTTTGGATACGCCGTACATGGTCAAAGCACCCGTTGTTTTATCTCCCTCAGCTTTTGTGAGTTTAAAGCCAATAGTGGGGTATTTGGCTGCATCAAAAAAATCTTCATTTTTGAGGTGTTCGTCTCGTTTGGCATTGGCGGTATTGATAGAATCGACACTGATATTACCCTCCATGGATTTGAGTGTTTTGCTCTTATCATCGTATTCAAACACACCTTCAAATTTATCAAAACCTCCTTTGACATTGGAAATCATAAGGTGCTTGATTTTAAAACCTACATTGGAATGCGAAGCATCAACGGTATAGTTCCCTACCCATAGCGAAGCTGAAAATAGCAACGCTACCCATAATGTTAAACGCTTCATGGTTATCCTTTAGTGGGTGATAAACCATTATGCTAAGCAAAAGTAAACCATGAGCAACTAAACGCTGTAACCTTTTTTATGGTGGTCGCTTTTGTATTGCCCCACATCAATGTCGCTTGTGTCAATATTAAACATCGCCGTAATGGCTTCAATGGGATATAGGCTATCTTTTTCTCGTGAACTTTTTCGCAATCTGTGCGTAGGTTGATGTAAAAAATGGTTAAACATCTGCATTGCCATTTTACGTACATTCTCTTCGTATTGGCGAGGCACAAACCCTTTTTTTATGGCTCGTTGCAACTCTTTGTCGATGGATTCATTGACATTGAGTCGCATTCCTTTGATGACGGGTTCTACGGATAAGGCTCGTAACCATCGATAAAAATCATCTCGGTAACGATTGACAATTTCACTCGCTTGTAGTGCTTGTTCTTGTCGAAGTGCATGGTTTTTGTCGGCAATATCACGCAAATCATCGATACGGTAAATCGTGAGATTGCAAAACTCCATCTCATCAATATCACGAGGAATAGCCATATCAAACCACAATCGATTGAGGTCTTTACTCTCAATCATATCACGGGTAATAATCAGATAGGGAGCCGAAGTAGCGCAAAAAACAAGACGATAACGATTGATATACTTTTTGAGCTGATTAAACGCATCAATCTTCACATTTTCACCCAATTCATCGGCAAGGGCTTTGAGCTTTTGCATATTTCGTCCCAGCAGTACCACATCACAACCCGCACGCAAGAGGTGTTTGGCTGCAAGTTTACCCATCTCACCTACGCCCACTACCACACCCGTCATTCCTGCCATATGCTCACCTAATATCAAGGAGGCTTGTGAGACGGCTACAGAGGCTATGGAGATGGGATTTTGGGAGATTTTGGTCGCATTGCGTACTTGTGCGGCACACTTGATGGCATAACTGATAATACGATTGAGTTTTTTACCTGCGGTGGAGTTATCGTAAGAAAATCTAAACGCCTCTTTGACTTGCCCCGTGATTTGCGATTCCCCTACTACAAGCGAATCAAGCGAAGAGACAACCGAAAAAATATGAGCAACAGCATCTTCATCATCATAGCGTTGCCCCATAGCCACGAGTTCATTAAATTCAACCTTACTAGTTTGTGCAAGGATGCCAATGACAGCATGATAGGCTGCAAAATTATCACGTGTGGCTAGGACGAACTCGACTCTATTACACGTTGAGACGATAAAAACCTCATGAATAAAATCAAAACTTATCAATCGGTTCAAGATAGCACGTTTGGCTTCATTGTCTTTGAAAGCCAAACGCTCTCTATGGAAAAAATCGCACTTTTTGTGATTAAAACTCACCACCAAATAATACATTAAAAATCCCTATCAACCATATCTTGTGCAATTTTTTGAAGCGATTCATTGCCCTCTCGTTGCATCATAAGCGTAGCCTCCAAAGCAAGTGCTTTTGCCTCATGGATACATCGCTCTATTATCCCATGCTCTGTAAATTTTGCCTCTATCCATGCAAGTTGTTGCTCGTTGAGCTTTTTGCCGTGACAGGAGAGGAGTTTGAGCCTCTCATTTTCTTGAAATGCTTCATAGAGATAGATATAAGGAAGTGTTGATTTACCCTCAACAAAATCATTCATAGAGGGTTTACCCAACTGTTTGCTTGAAGCGGTAATATCCAAAATATCATCAATAATCTGAAAAGCCATACCAATGACACGCCCATAATTGCGATAGATTACTCTATCTTTGTTGGCTAAAAGTGCCGCAGCCTCACTCGAAGCTTCGATAAGTGAAGCGGTTTTTTGATAGATCATTTTCATATAATCATGCTTTGAAGCGTTGAATTTTTTAGCCAACATCACATCAGCTTGTTCACCGAGACTAAGCTGAGTGACAGCATGGGAGATAATTTGAGCCACTTTTGCATCTATCGAACAAAGCTCGTAAAAGCCTTTGGAGTAGAGAATATCGCCTAGCATAATAGCCGTTTTGTTGCCAAATGAGGCATTGATGGAGGGTTTGTTACGTCGAATAAAGGCATCATCAATCACATCATCATGCAACAAACTTGCCGCATGGATAAGCTCCACAATCGCTGCTAACTTGATGGAGCTTAACGTGTGAGGAGCAATCTTTAGAATCAATGCAGCTCTTAATCGTTTCCCCACAGGAATTTGGGCATAGAGTTTTTGAGTGGATTCATCATTGAGTTCGTTGATGAATTGTTCAATCTTTCTCTCTAAAGCATCGAGCATTAAGCTTTCCTATTCGCATTGAGTAACGATATTACCCACCAATTCAATAAAAATACTGTTTACACGGTTTTCCAGTTCCGTCACGTCGGCTCGCATGATGGAGTAGGTACGATCAAACTCCTCTTCTAAGCCTTTATCTTCAAGCATCTTTTCGGCTACTGCCAAACGCTCCAACATCTTCTCTAGCTCCATCTCCACGATATTTGCATTTGCGGTTTTGGAGATAGCAAAGAAGTTCTCCCTTGGAGAGGTTACCATAAAATCATCATCATCAAAGAGTTTCATTGTTTATCCTGTGTTACTTTTTTGTCACTATTTATGTAAAAAACGATTATATCCAAAAAAGCAAAAGAGTTGCTTTACAAGTGAAATTTCAATCCAAAAAGTTATTGGAGTGTGCAATCAATAGACCTTTGCACTGGGTACTACGGAGGTGGAGAGTGCGAGGTGAGCATCTTGATCATCAAAAAATATATCCGCACCAAAAGCATCCAAAATCTCATACTTCTCACTCCCGCCCAAAAAAAAGGCTTCATCAATGCGTACGTTCCATACGTCAAGCGTCTTAATCACCCGTTCATGCGTCGAAGCACCTCTAGCGGTGACCAAAGCGGTGCGAATGGGAGAGGAGCTATCTTTGAATTTGGCTTGAATTTTGGATACCGTCATAAGCAATTTGGCAAAAGGACCTTGGGCTAGAGGATTGTTGCGATGGGTCTTTTCATGCTCAATAAAGGCTTCTAATCCTTTACTTTGATATATCTCTTCGCTCTCTTTGGAAAAAAGCACCGCATCGCCATCAAATGCAATACGCACCTGATCGCCTTTGGATTTGCGTATGCGACTTGTAGAGGGCAAAATCTTCGCTGCAGCCACACCGCTTTGCAACGCTATTTTCACATCCTCTTCGTTGGCAGATAAAAAGAGATCAACTTTGAAAGCTTTGAGGTATTTAGCGGTATTGGTTCCGCTTGTCCAACCCGAACGCTCGATATCCAATCCGTAGTGTTCAATGGATTTGGTAATTCTTAGACTCATAGCGGGGTTGTTTTTGGACAAAATTATCACTTCAACCTCTTTGGAGGTCTTGTCAAAGTAGTTGTTAATTTTGAGAAGGTTATCAATGAGACGATAAGCACTCCCTTTTTTTAAAATATTGTTTTGTTTGGCAAGAAGATAGCTGTAGTAGGCATCTAGCCCCTCTTTTTCAAATATCTCATTCTCTTTTTCGAGATCAAAAAGCGCTCTTGATGAGATGGCTACGACGAGTTTATTGGTAAGATTATAGCCCATGTTAGTAAGAGAACTTGTATCCTCTTCGTCGTACGGTGTGAATGACTTGAAACCCTAAAATATTTTTAAGGCGTTTGCGTATTTGGTTGATGGCTACTTCGACGGTGTTGTCACTTACGTATTCAGGCTCCTCCCAAAGGGCATTGATAATCTCATCTTTGGAAAAAACCCGTTGCTTTCTCAGTGCCAAATAGGCCAAAATATCAAAGGTTTTACCGTTGAGTGAGACGATTTTCTCATCGTACTTAATTTTTTTGTTGATAATATCAATCACCAGTTTGCCTACATGAATTTTGGTACCAAAGAGACTGCGCATATTGGCTAGTACCTTTGCTGCCAAAAGATCGGGCATATCGCTCTCATGACACACGACATCATCGATACTAAGCCGATACAAAGCGATTTGATTTTTCTCTTTGTTGGTGAGTATAATGATTTTGGTCTCACTTTTTTTCTTTTTGACATCATTAACGTATTTTTCAAGAGAGTATTTAATCCCCTCATCGACTACAATAATAAGTTCGTAGTGTCTAAAATCTGTAAAGTTTGTTGCATCGTAAAGGTCTCTTGCATCATCAACGATACAGATAAAATATTTTTGCAGTTCAGTTTGAAGCTGTTTGATATAATCATTGTCAAACCCGATTGTTAATATCCTCATCCGCCTGTTGTCCTAGTTGATAATTTTTTAGATTAATGTTTGCTAAAAAATAATTTGAATAGGGAGTTATACCCAAAAGTTGCTTATTAAAAAATAAAATCAACTTTTAAGTTTTTTTTGCTATACTATTGTCATTTTTAAAATTATTATTTAATCGTTTGCAAATGCCGTATAAACGGCTCTAGAGCTATAAATCCCGTAATGGTTTTGGAAGAGAGATAGCGATTGTGGGCATCAAAAAAGATGATATTGGGAGTACCAAAAAGTTCGTACTTGTTTAATATATTCTTATCATCTTGCGTATTATCACTTAAATCTACTTTTATAAAGGTGAAATTTCGCATTATATCTTTTACTTTAGCATCACTAAAGGTTATTAAATCCAACTCTTTGCACGCTGCGCATGATTTTTTGGTAAAATCAACAATCACAGGTTTGCTACTGGCTTCAATCTCTTTTTCCAATCGCTCAATTGTGTAGCCCTTATAATCCTTTTTGTCACTCTTTTCAATAGCAATAGAGGAGGTTGTGAATTGCTCAAAAGGCTTTAATATCGAAGTAGCTCCGCTCAATACCCCAATAAAGAGTGCCATAGCGTAAAAGATTGAAGCTACAGCCAAGATTTTGGCAACATAGCTCAAAAATCCTGACACTTTTTCGCTATTGAATAGACCCAAATAGATAGAAAAACCTATAAACCAAAGGCCATAGAGCAACATCGAAAGGGTATCACTAAGAATGCGAGCAACCATATAGATAGCCAAAAGCAACATAATAATCCCAAAAAATTGCGAAACCTTGCTCATCCATCCACCAGGTCTAGGCATAAATCTCCCCGCCCCCAATCCAATAAGCAACAGCGGCATCCCCATACCAAAACTCATAATAAACAACGCCAAACCTCCTAGCAAAGCATCTCCGCTTTGAGAGATAAAGAGTATCGCCCCTCCAAGAGGCGGTGCTACGCAAGGACCCACAATCAAAGCCGAAAGCAATCCCATGAGAGCCGTACCCGCTATGCCCCCTTTGCCTTGAGCTTTATCGCTCATTTTGGTGATTTTGCTCTGCCACGAAGAGGGCAATCCTAGCTCAAAATAGCCAAAAAGCGAAAAAGCAAGAGCCACAAAGAGTGCCGCAAAGATACTCAATACCCATGGATTTTGCATCGAGGCTTGAATATCGGCTCCCATAAGTCCCGCAATAAGTCCCACCACCGTATAGGTTGTCGCCATGGAAAGCACATAGATAAGTGAGATAAAAAATCCTTTGGAGGCTGAGGGTTTGCCCTCTCCCGATTGCGATACGATGATAGAAGAGAGAATGGGTATCATGGGAAAAATACAAGGAGTAAGCGAAAGCAACAATCCAAAGAGAAAAAAGAGAAACAAAATAAACCAAAAGCTCTCTTTGGCTAAAGCATCGGCGATGTTTTGGGTGCTGGTATCTTGACTCAAAGCTGAAATTTTATCAAAGGCTGAACTCTCTTTGGTCTCTTCTTTGGCGATATTTGAAGCAGGTGAGCGATGTTTGAAATCAAAGGTTTGGACGATGGGCTGATAGCATATCCCACTTGTCGAACACCCCATAAGCTCAATTTGAAGCGTATAGTCACCCTTTACTTTGGATTCAATCGTATCAAGGTCAAAATCAACAACAACTTCGTCTTCATAGACCAACTCGCCCTCATCATCAATAGCACTGGGTAAAGCAGGGGAAAGTTCAAAAGAGGTTGGTTTAATAATAGTGTATTTAAGAGAGTTTTGATAGAGATGAATATCTTTGCCCAATGCAATTTTGGTTTGCAACGTATCGCCGATAACATTTGCCTCTACGATAAACGCCTCGAAGGGTTTAAGAAATGTGCTTTGTTGAGGGGTGTTGACACCAAAAGCAAAGAGCATAGAACTTATAAGCATCGCAACAATAAAGAGTTTTCGCATAAATATTCCTTATTTGTATCTATATAGGAAACTATAGCTTACAAATGTAAATAGAGGATTAATCACAATTTGGCTAAAATTTGCCCCTACCAAAGGAGTCTTATTTATGCAAAAATCTACTTTCTACTTTCTCCTAGCGACTCTACTGCTCCTGTCGTGTTCAAAGCCTGTGACTATCTATACTCTCGATACCCCTCACCTATCGCCTCACAAACAAACCCGATACGCCCGTAGCACTATCAAAATCGCCTACCCCAAAAGCATCAAAGATATGATGAGTCGTGATATTATGATAAAATACGACACCAACAAACAAAGCTTTTATCAACATTCCATCTGGGCAGAAAATATCAACCGCCTCACTATGGCGTATATCACCGAGGTATTGGAATATAGCAAACTCTTCAAAACCACAATGAACTACTCATCGTACGCCAAAAGCGACTTTTTATTGGAAATCTTTATTCATCAAATGCACCACCACATCTATCATGATGGCTCTTGCGCACGGCTCTCTATCAAACTCAATCTTTTGCATAGCAACAACTCCCATCTTATCAAAACCCGACACTTTGATTACCGTATTCCTACTGCAACACAAGATGCCAAAGGCTTCATTGAAGCCAACCAAAAGGCATGGAATCAATTTCAAAGTGATATGATAGAATGGATTGCAGAGTAATTTTCCTGATTGCTACCACAAATAGATGAGGCTAGGAAAAACAATCACAATCAAAATCGCCACAATTTGTAACACGATATAAGGCACAACGCCTCGATAAATATCGCCTGTACTTACCAAATCTTTGGCACTTCCTTTGAGATAAAAGAGCGTAAAGCCAAAAGGTGGGGTCAAAAATGAAGCCTGAAGATTGAGAGCAATAAGGATCGCAAACCAAACAGGATCAATCCCCAATGAGTTTACAATAGGCAACAAAATAGGCACTACCACAAAAGCAATCTCAATAAAATCAATAAAAAACCCTAGCAAAAAGATAACCATCATCGCCACAGCGATAAAGAGAGCCTTCGAGCCTAAATCATTGGCAAAAAACTCCAACGCCAAATCTCCGCCACCCAGTTCATTAAAAACCAGCGAAAAAATGGTTGCACCAATGAGTATCATAAATATCATCGAGGTTAATTTAACGCTCTCAAAGGAGGCATAGTGAAGCGTCTCAAGATTTAGCCCTCCTTTAAGCCACGCTATTACCAAAGCCCCCATTACCCCAATGGCTGCCGATTCGGTAGGGGTTGCAATCCCGCTAAAAATCGAACCCAACACCACCACCATCAAAAAAAGCGGTGGAAGAAGCGAAGCCAAAAGCTCTTTGGTACTAATGGTTTGTTCCTCTTTGATAGCAGGTGCGACGTGGGGATTGAGCCATGCTACTATCAAAATATAGACAATATAGAGTCCAACAAGTATCATAGAGGGAACTAGAGCAGCACGAAAGAGATCGCCTACGCTCAAATGCATCTGATCGCCCAAAATAATAAGCACCACCGATGGGGGAATAATCTGCCCCAATGTCCCGCTTGCTGCAACAGCCCCACTAGCAAGTATTGGCGAGTAGTGATGTTTGAGCATCAAAGGCAAGGCAATTAGACTAAGCATCACCACACTAGCCCCCACAATCCCCGTACTAGCCCCCAATATCGCTCCTACAAGCACCACGCCAATCGCCAATCCGCCTCGCACGGTGCCAAAAAGTCTTGCCACACTCAAAAGCAAATCTTGTGCCATGCGGGTCTTTTGCAGTATCAATCCCATCAAAATAAAGAGCGGTACTGCCATAAGTGTCGCATTTTGCATAATACCGTATATTCGGAAAGAGAGCATATTAAATATCCCCAAACCTATATCATCAGTAAGTGCCGCAAACAACAATCCTACTCCCGAAAAGACAAACGCCACCTCAAATCCCGCAAAGAGCATAGCAAGTGAGAACAAAAACATAATGGCTACAGGCTCAATCCAATACTCCCCATCCATCATCGCCAAAGCAACAACCGCTCCCATAAGAGCCAAAAATCGCAAAAGTATCTTAAAAGAAGTGATAGCTTGTAGGGCGTTGAGCATTTGACTAAAGGCTTCGATAATCACAAAAATAAAGGCAACAAAAACAAAGCCTTTGATGATAAATCGATGCGTAAGCCCCCCTGGGTCGCTTGATATTTCATTTTGATAAAAACTTTGCAGTGCCATATCCCAACCCCCTATGGCAATGATTACCGATGATGGAATCACCAAAAAAACCATTGAGAGGAGTTTAATGGTGGCTTTGGTATTGTTAGAGTACCTATCAAAGAGTATATCGACTCTCACATGTGCATCGCTTTTTAGGGCATACGCAATACCTAGCAAAAACAAAACATCAAAAATATGCCACTCAAGCTCTTGCAACGCTATCGAACCCGAAGCAAAAAGATACCGCATAAACGTATCGTAAAAAATCAACAAAGCCAACGTCGCCACCAAAAAAGCCGACAACCGCCCGATGTTTTGGGAAAAAAAACCCAGTAGATTTACTATCTTATTCACTCTCTTCTCCTTGTGTCTTAAATATCTTTTTCAAAACTCTCATCACCTTTCACAAAATGATACAAATACTCCAAATTTCCCTCTCTACCGCTCAAAGT
>DYTG01000038.1 GCA_020726085.1 Sulfurovum sp. | reverse complement strand
ATAACAATAAAACTCTATTTTTGGAGAATAAAACAAGATTACAAACTATTTTATCGGAAACAAAACCGAAATTTGTGTAATTAAGGTACTACCCAAAAGAGGCTTAGCCTCTTACGCCTCGTGTGTTGCCGCCTTGGGATTTGGTCTCTTGCGTGGCTGGGGTGGTGACGATTTTTTTTGCCTCTTCTAGCTCTTTGGTAAGGGTTTCGATGTAGGTTTGTGCTTTGCTCTTTTCGGCTTGAATGGCTTGAATTTGGGCTTCAAGTCCTTTGATTTGCTCTAAGAGTTTGTTGTTTTGCTCTGTTGCGTTGCTCTCTTGGGCTTTGAGTTTGTTGCTCTCATCCAAAAGTTGGGTTTTGAGTCCTGCAACCTCTTGCGTTAGCGTCGTTTTCTCTTGTGTGAGGGCTTCGATAGTGGCGTTGAGCTTGACTATTTGTGCCTCAATGGCTTGGGTATTGAGCAGGGTGCTTTGGAGCGTTGTAAGGTTGTTCTCTAGGGTTTTAATAGTGGCATCTTTTTCATTGAGTGAAGCGTTAAGCTCATTTATTGCCTCTTCCAAATCAAAGAGTTTATCATCAAGTTGCGTCACTTTGGCGACATTGGCACCGTGTTCGTAGATGAGTTCGCCTCCTTCTTTGCCTTGATAGAGCGAGAGTGCGCTGTAGCCCAAAAGCACAATGATAAACAAAAAGCGAATCGAAGGAGCATTAAACATCATCGAAAAGAGCTTAAACAAGAGTACCACACCACTCGCATAAACAAGATAGATACCGATAAATTTATGCTCTTTGAGTGTCTCGACTCCATCGCTTGAGAGTGTATCGGCTGCGACTTTGCCATCGACTCCTCCCGTAAGGTAAGCTCCCAGTATCACAACACACATAAGCATCAACAAAAAAAACGACGTTACACTTAAAGCTCTTTTTTTGAAAAAAGTATTAAATATCTCAATGAGTACTACTATAAGTGGAATAGCAATCGCTAAGTGTACCACCGCAGGGTGAGCCAGTAGTGGAATATTCTCGATGGGGATATTGAGATTGGGAATCTCTAGGAGGGGGAGTTTGGCAATAAGTTCATCCATTGTGCAATCCTTTTGGTATTTTATTATAATTAATTATAGCACAAAGTAAATATATTTAATTCCATAGTGTGCTACAATTTTGAAATTTTGTTGATTTTAAAACGGTTTAACAACCACAAAAATCACAATGCCTATGGCTAGAAACGTAGGCACTTCGTTGTAAAATCTAAAAAACTTACCGCTTTTATACTCTTTGTCTTGTATCAGTTTTTTACGCATATAGTCCAACGAGAAGCTATAGGCTATAAGCAAGAAAACAAAAAGCAATTTGGCATGCATCCATCCGCCGCTTGTCATAATAGCACTGTTGATGTAGAGCAATGCCCCACCGCTTAGGATAGCAGCCCACATAGCGGGTACACCGATGTATTTGTAGAGTTTGTACTCTTGGATTTGCACCACCTCTACAAACTCTGCTTTGTCGTTGTGTTCTCGGTGATAGACAAATAGGCGTGGCAGATAAAAAAGCATCGCCATCCAACTCAAAACACTTAATACATGAAACGCTACAATCCATAAATAATAACTTGCCATTTATTGCTCCAATAGTGTGAAATCATCGCTATCGTAGATAACGATTTGTTTTTGGTAATAGTACCCAATGTGGGCAAATTTTATCTTAATTTTGCTTCCATTGGGCGGTGTTGCCTCTTTGTCTTTGAAAAATATATCAATTTTTTGCTCTCCAACGTGAAGTTTTCGTTTTTGATAGACTCCTACAAGGTTGGTATAGACCTCATTTTGTTTGAGGGTGTTTACATCAAATCCTTTGGAGGCATCTTTGATATACTCCATGATGTTGATGTTGCCAATGGGTGTGACGTTGCTAATTTTTGTAATCTCTTTGAGACCATTGTACTGCGTGATATGCTCCACGCTAAGGTTGTAGCTCTTACCCTCTTCGAGTTTGGCGGTATCTTTATAGATAAATATCCCTCTTGAATGGGGATTTTGTTGGATAATGGCAACGGAGCGTCGCTTCATAATCACCTTGACATCGTGCAACGCAATAGGGGTAGATATCGACTCTATTTCGTACAACGGGGCTATGGCATCGTTAAGATTGTGTGTTGGTAGCACCTTGGGAGTCGGTTGGGTATTGATTGCTTGGTTGGTTGCATGGGTTGTGAAAGTAGCATAGAGCGGAAGATGGTCGGAGTAGCCTTGTTTGGTGTGTTTACGGTGCTTAATTTCCCAACGGTTGAGTCCGCCTTTGCTAAAAAGATAGGGAGCTTTGAAGATACCAAAAGAGTCTATTTTATACTCTATCGAAGCCTTATCAAGCATATTTTTGGGAATGATAATGCTATCAATGGTGCTTCGTTGCCCGTAAAACTTCTTCGACCAGCGTTCATCGGGGTTGAGTTCTAGCCACAAATTGTAGTGCAAGGCTCTATCGGGGTGCGTTGAAAGGGTGGAGAGATTGACAAAGTTATCATTATAAAGTGTTTTTAATGTGTGATTGATACCTGTTTTGCCACTTGTGTCGTTAAATTTCTCTTCCATCGTGTGAAGCTCATCGTAGTTGCTATTAAAATCCCCTACCATAATGTATTCGCTACCGCTAGGAAGCTTTTGGATACGCTCCATTAGGGCTTTGGCGTAAGCGATACGTTTGCTCTCTTTGCCGTTGGAGTGTTTGGACTTCCAATGATTGACAAAAATCGTGAGTGCTTTGCCCTCAATATCAACCGTAACCTCCAAAATAGCGCGTGATTGATGCGAACGATTGGGGGTAATTTCATGGGTTTTGGTGATAGGGAAGCGTGAAAGCAGGGCAGATTTGACGGTGGAGTTTTGGCGAGAGATAGCGTCAAAGCGATAGGGGCATCCTACTTGTTTGAGACGGGCTTTGAGAGCGTTTAGGGCGTTGATGTTTTCTATCTCTTGGAGTGCTACCGTATCGGCATTGAGATCGCAAATGACTTGTGCGATATTGTTGAGCTTCTTATTCAGTGCACTTTTATCCCAGCCGTTACGATTGGGAATGTACTCATCGTATTCACTGCCGTTGTTTACCAAATCAAAGAGATTTTCGACATTGTACGAGGCGACTTTAAACTCCGTTGCCAAAAGCCATAGAGGCAGTATTAAAATAATAAAAATACGCATTATTTTCTAAAAAATCTCATAATCATCTCCAAAATACCTTGCCAACCCCCTATATGCTTGAGTAAACCATCCGCCAATGATGTATCACTGCTTGTCATTTGATCAATAATCATAGGAATAGCACTCATCAGTGAATCACTCGCTATGCTTTTGTCGATACCCAATTTGGAAGCAAACTCTTCGACTTTGCCTTGCCCCAAAAAGGCTTCAAGCATATTGGCATCAAGGGGAGCGTTTGTGCCCTCTTTGACCCATGTGGTGACTGTTTTGGAGAGATTGTTGTTGTGCATCATAGCGCTTTTGAGATTGTCAATCACGCCCTCGCCTCCGATAGTGTCGTTTAGAACATTGGCTATATTTGATAGCTCTAGCAACGATGTTGCCTCATGGCTATCGTTTTTGATGTTTTGTGCTACGGTATTGATAATTGCTGTTAAATCCATATTGTTCTCCTAAATTTTTGATACAAGCATGATACCATTTTTAGATATAAATTTGGTATCAAAACCATCAAAAAGATAGTCTCTCCTTAGCCATTTTGTGTATAATTGCACATCAAATTTTAAAGGATAAAAGATGTTGGTTTGCGATTGTATAGGACTTGATTTTGATGAAATAAAAGAGGCTGTAAAGCAACACGGCGATGATATAGAGGCAATTCAAGATGCTACTGATGCGGGTACAATTTGCGGATGTTGCACAGAGACTGAATGCGATAAAGTCGATATAACCTTGCAAGAGGCTATCGAAAAAGCGTTAGAGGAGCTTGAGTAGATTTGTTAGTAGAGGACTCTAGCAAGATAGAGTCCTTGCGGTGGTGCTAATTTTGTGGTGATGGGATGTTTGTTGTTAATTTGATGGATAAGATCTTCTTTTGTGATTTTGCGATGTGCATAAAGCATAGCAAGATGAACCATCATGCGTACTTGAGATCTCAAAAAACCATTGGCTTTAAAGTATATGAAGTGATAATCTTTGCGTTTGGTATAGGTAGCTTGATAGAGAGTTCTTAAGGTGGTATGCGTCTTTGAGTCGTTTTTGCACAGCATCGCAAAATCGTGCGTTCCTTCAAAATAGCTTAACGCTTCTTGCAGTTTTTTGCTATCAAAAGGCTTGTAATAACCTACAAAATCTCTCTCAAAAACACTGGGTATGGTTGTCTTGAAAATATAGCGGTAGAGGCGGTGCTTGGCATGAAAACGTGCATGAAAGCCACTATCAACCTCAACAAGATGCTTGAAGCGTATTTTGCTCAATACCCCATTGAGTGCTTTTTTAAGCTTTTGGGCATCCTTCCAGTAGTGGGGCGTAACAAAATCAATAACCTGATTGGAGGCGTGTACTCCTCTATCGGTTCGTCCGCTTCCTACAATCGTGCTATTGATATGAAGCCCTCTAAGTGCCTCTTCAATTGTTCCAGCGACGGTTTGAGCCGTATGTTTTTGACGCTGAAACCCCTCAAAAGCACTCCCGTCGTATTCAATAACCCCTTTGAATTTAGCCATCAATAAAAATTTCCAATACGTTTTTTGAAAAGATAGATACTTGCCCCAATCGAAACCACAATCGCCAACGTAAAATATACCTCAATACCCTCTCGTTTGATAACCGTCGCAACAAGGTAAAAGATACTAGCAATGGAGGAGATCACCAAAAAAGAACGGTTGTTTTGATAGCGTGGATTGATAATGGAAAAGGAGACTACAATATAGAGCGAAAGGATAGGGATAAGACTCGTAAAAATCATCACAAAAAGTTGTCGCCTTGCCCCCTCATTCCCCTCGCCCCAATAGAGCATGGAGTTTTTGAAATTGATTGCATCAAACTCAACGCTATCAAAGATGCTCATTTTGGCATACTCAATCTCTTTGAGGGTATCGTGGTCGTAGGTATAGCCTTTGCCTTGGTAGAGTTCAAGCCAAAAGAGACCGTTTTGGTTGATAATCTTGCCTTGTGAGGCGATAAAGATTTGATTGTTGCCCTCTTTGTCGCGATTATAGATAACAATATCTCTAAGGTCATTTTTTTGTTTGCTTTTGAGATAGATGTAGAAATTGCCAAATTTTTGTCCCAGTTGATTGGGAACAATATTAAGACGAGCCTCTTTGAGTTTGTTGTTTTTGAATTGGTTAAAAAGATGTTTGCTTTGGGGCATAATAAACAAAGCCAAAAAGAGCAAAATTGTCGTAAGTAGCAGTGCAATAACGCTAATAATGCGTACAACGTAGCTTGATTTGATGCCCAGTGTAAAGAGTGCCATAAGTTCATTGTCGATTGAGAGTCTAAAAAACATCGAAGAGACCGCAGCAATAAAAGAGATAGGCAGAGTATAGAACAAAATAGTAGGAATAAAATAGCTAAACATCTCAAGGAGTTCGACCAAATCAATCTCAATTTTGTGTGTCAATGCAGCAATCTTGACCACATGAACCAATGAAATGACAAAAAAGAGAGGGATAAAGAGGGTTAAAAATGTCCTAAAGAAATTCGAGACAATATACCACCGCACTCTACCCATCGATTATCCACGAAACGAGGGATAAAAACTCCTTATCAAAGAGAAAGACAACAAAGGTAGCCAGTGCCAAAAAGGGCACAAAGGGTACGCCTCCCTCTACGGGTTCAAGTGCCTCAATATCGATAATCTCTTCTTCTTTTGCAAAGAGCTTTTTAAAGCAAATCGTTAGAGAGCGTTTCTCCTCACCTTCATTTGTCTCTTCGATTGCCTCCTCTTGGTTGTGCATCTTGTATGAGGCAATAAGAGAGGGAATAAATGCCAAAATAGCCGAGAGAAAAAGGGCTAAAAAAAAGTTGGGGAAACCTAGTATGGCTCCCATTGTCCCTGCCAAAATTACATCTCCTCCTCCCATGGCTTGACGACAAGCAATAAGCGAGGATATAAGCCCCACGAGATAGAGTCCCGCCGCCGCCATTACGCCATAGAGCAACGCATCGAAAAAATTGGGTTGAATAAGTGCTACGCCAAAAGCAAAGAAGTTGATACTATCAGGTACGGCCATGTATTTAAAATCAATCATCGTCAAAGCCAAAAGAGCCGTAAAGACCATCGAGGTTGTAAGAGCAAATACTGTAAGCCCCATTTTCCAAAACACAAGCACAAAAATCAAACCCGTCACAAACTCAATAATAGGATATTGCATCGAAATGGGCGATTGACAAAAGTGGCATTTTCCACGCAAAAAGAGCCACGAAACGATAGGAATATTGTGCCACCATTTAAGTGTCGTGAGACAACTTTGGCATTTGGAAGCGGGAAAGACGATGCTTTCACCCTTTGGGATGCGATAAATCACCACATTCAAAAACGAACCTATGCAAATCCCCACGATAAAAACTAAAATCAACTCCATCTAAACTCCTCCAAATCTTCTCTCACGAGCCTCAAAATGAGCGATAATCTCATCCAACTCACTTGGAGTAAAATCGGGCCATAATGTCGGCGTAAAGTATAGCTCACTATAGCTTAATTGCCAAAGCAAAAAGTTACTAATTCTAAGCTCTCCGCTGGTACGAATGAGCAAATCAATATCGGAGTAGGGAGTTTGGAGATACGCACCGATACTTTGCTCAGTAATCTCTTGATTATCTTTCAAGGCTCGATTAACCGCACCCACAATCTCAGAGCGTGAACCATAATTAAGGGCTAGTATTTGAGTGAGTTTACTATTATCTTTGGTCGCCTCTTGGGTATCTACAATACGCTTTTGAAGTTTGCTTGAAAAACGTGAGAGTTCCCCAATAGCTTGAAACCGTACCCCATTTTTTTGATAACTCTCCAGTTCATTTTTGAGCCACTTATCAAGCAACTGCATCAAAAATTCTACTTCAAGCTTGGGACGTTTCCAGTTTTCGGTACTAAAGGCATAGAGAGTAAGCGTCTCGATAGTAGGATGATTGGCACAATAGTTTGTAATCTCTCTTACTACCTCCGCCCCCTTCTCATGCCCCTTGACCCGTTTCTCTCCCCGCTCTTTCGCCCAGCGACCGTTGCCATCCATGATTATGGCGAGGTGTTGTAAGGTGTTTTTATTCATTTGTTGTTTTGCTCCTGTAGGGTGGGTGTAACCTGCCGATTCTCTTTAATTTTATAATATTTCTTTCATATCATACAATTCAAGCCAATCACTTGGATATGTTGTTCTTTTACATAAAGCTCTTTTAACTCTTTGATAAGCTCTTCAAATTGTTCTTTTGATTGCTGTGTATTGAAAATGACAAATAAACCAAAATCAGATTGTGAGCCTTGAACATATTGATTGAGTTTGTCAATATACTCTTGTGCTTCTTTTCGTGTGGGCATTGCTTCGCTGTTATGAGAAAGTTTTAATTCTATTACTATAGAGCCAATATGACTATAGAAAATAGTAAAATCTAACTTCTTAGCATTCAATAACTCTTCTTCTCGTTTAACAATAAAATCATTCTCTTCATACTTTCTTTTATAGAGATTTTTTTCTATTTCACTTTTGATAGTGGTTTGTATATGCTTTTCTGCTTCAATATTTTTTTCTTTTTTAGCAAGTTCATTAATGTGTTTATAAAACCCTTCTTGTTCTACCCAATTACGAATATCTGTATCAAAAATATCACCTACAAGCTCAAATAAATCTTTGGTTGAGGTATAAGATGCCACTTAGGTGTAAAGCCATTGGCATTAGCTTCATGAGATAGACTCTCCCACAGTTGCTCCATTAGCATAAATTTTTCTTGCAAGGGGATAGTATTAAAATCAATTGTCTGCATTACTTTTTCCTTTTAGGCTCTATTTTCCAACTTCACACTCTCATCCAATATCTCAAACGCCAACTCCATTTTGCTCTTTTGGGGTAAATCGACTTGGTTGTCTTTGGTGATGAAGCTAATGGCATTTTCATCTGTGCCAAAGCTGGAGCTATCTTTGAGTAAATTATAGCAAATCGCATCGCATCCTTTGGCTTGGAGGGCATCTATGGCGTGTTGCAATCCTCGTTCACTATCCATCTCGGCTTTAAACCCAACGCTAACGAGATTATCTTTATTGAGACTTTGGAGTACATCTTGAGTCTCTTTGAGCGTTATGTTCCACTCCTCTCCAATAGAAGCTTTTTTTACCTTGCCTTGTTGAGGGAATTTGGGCGTAAAATCCGCCACGGCAGCCACCATAAAGAGATAGGGTTTTTTCATAATGATATAAGGAGCCTCTGTATTGTTCATGCTTGTCGTACTCATCTTGCCTTTTTTGGCTACTCGCAGCGCATCGATGGTATAATCAAGCATCTCTTTAGCCGTGTCAATTTCGATAGTATAGACTTCAAGGGGCAGTTGGCTTACATCGGCGGTAGTGATATAGCAAACATCCGCACCTCTTAGATAGAGAGCCGTAGCGATACTTGAAGCCATTTTGCCACTTGAAAAATTGGAGAGATAACGCACTTCATCGATTTTTTCTCGTGTGCCTCCGCCTGTCACAACGACTTTGCGATTGATCCAAAAATCCTCTTCCAGCAACGCTTTTGCTCCGTGATAGAAGATTTCAAGGGGTTGTGCCAACGCTCCATCTCCCGTATCACCACAAGCCAAAAGCTTATTTTGAGAGGCGATAATGCGTACATCATTGACACGAAGCATTTTAAGCGAACCGTTAGTGAGGTGGTTGCTTAGCATTTGGGTGTTGGCGGCTGGGGCTACCAAAATCGTACCACGAAACGCCAACGCCACTTGAAGCAAAATGTTGTCGCTAATGCCTTTGGAGAGTTTGTTGAGAGTATTGGCAGTAGCAGGAGCTATGAGTAAAATATCGCACTTTTTTGCCGTATCGATGTGGTTGTGACTACTAGCCCAACTCTCGCTCTCGTCACACAACACGGGATTACGAGTAAGGGCTTCGAAGGTGAGAGGAGATATAAACTTTTTGGCACTAGGAGTCATAATGACATGGACATTAGCCCCTGCTTTGATAAAGAGACGTGCTATTTCACATGCTTTATAGACCGAGATAGAGCCTGTAACGCCCAACGCTACGTTTTTGTCTTTGAGATTAATATTCATCTGTGTTTCCATTTTTTATACTATCATAGCATAAGAGTTTTAACTTTAGGCAAATTATCATGCACCGTAACCTCTCGTCTTGTCTCACCACCAAAAAATTTAAAACCGTTTTGCAAAATCTTCTCCTATTCCACATTGAAAAATCCATCCAATTTAGCTATCATAACCAAACCAAAACCCAAGGAGAGACTCCAATCTCTGAAGATATCACCATTTTTGAAATCTTAGAGAGCCAAAGTAACAAAGCAACCTGCGACGATAAATCCAACCGCATCGATATCAAAGTCAAAAACCACAAAGAGGAGATTATTCTCATAAGGCATGAAACAAAAAGAGCTAGAGATAGCCAAAAAATCTCTTCAAAAAGGGTTGGATACCCAAACGATTATGATGATTACCACACTTAGCAAAGAGGAGACAGAGGGTTTGAGGGTGCAAAATGAAAACGAGGGAAAAAAATAATCCACACCCTTAATAAGGTGTTGGTTTATGAGGCGATTATTTTTTAAATTTTACTCAAAATCAAAAAAGTTATCTTCTCTATTTGGATTCATACGTAAGCGGATATTTAAGTAATGGCATGTATTCTGGGTCGTAGTTGTCGCCGTTTTCGTCGATGAGTGTTGGGATTTTTCCAACGCCCCATAAAATTGACTCTTGTGTATGATAGGGTCTATCAGTAATGATTTCGCCTAGTTGATAGGGTGTGCCCTCGATGTGTGTGTAGCTTTGGTTGGCATCTCGGTAGTATTTGTAGGTAAAAAGCGTATCGCCAAAGTAATCTTTGCCTTGTTTGTAGCGTTGGGTTACTACTACCTTTTTGTATCGCATAGCACCTGTGAGCGACTCTTTGAGTGTGGGGTAGAGCAGGGGGGCTTGAATGTATCCTTTGGTATCCAAATAATCTTTTGTTTGGGTAAATTTTCGCATCAGTTCGAGTCGTTTGTATTGGATTTGTTTGAGTTGCTCGACGCTATCAAACTCTAATAGAGGGAAATTGTCGCTGTATCCATTGGCTTGAGTAATGGCTGATTGAAGATATTGCTCCATAGAGCTTGGCATATCGCCATACAATGATGCTCCTACGACATGGTTGAGGAACTTTCGATACTCTCCTATATTGGCATCTCGGTTTATGGGGTCGCCTCGGTTGGCACTTCCTGCGGTTTTGTTTTCATCTGTTTCGTTGCCAAATCGGTAGGCAAGATAATCCATCTCTCTCCATCCCAAATCACCTGCAAATTTACGAGGAAACGACCAAACGGTATCGATGGTATTTCCTGTGCCAGAGTTAAATTGTTCGGGTTCAAAGCCGTATCTTGAGCTGTGACACCCTACGCATTGCATTAGCTCTTGAGCATCTTGCGGACGAAGTTCGCCCTCTTTGTCTTCAATGAAGCCCGATAAGTACCAACCCGCTCCGTTGTCAATCCAATGCTCTTTGGTGTTGTAGTATAAGGGTGCATCTTCATCTTTGGAGATAGGCTCTTGGGGGTGAAACATTCTCCATTTGTACATATAACGCACCTCTTTGACACGATTGGCACGAGTCCCTGGAAATCTGTTTTGATGAGCAAAGGTATCATCGGCTTGAACATCGACATAGTGCAAAGGATGGGCAAACTCCGTCCCTACAGGAAAGAGTCCACGATAGATTGCGACACTTGAAGCGGCTCCTAGATAATGCGTTGCGTTTTCTTCTATACGGTCTTGTATCGCTTGTTCGAGGAGTTCAAGGTTTTTTTTGTAGATTTTGATATCGAAATTTTTTTGAGCATCTTGCATAAAAATCAAAGGCAAACGTATGTAAACCCCACTCACACTGCCCGTATGAGGTGTAAAGATACCATAAGGCATAAAATTAATACTTCGCCAACCCGTATTGTGTCCTGCAGAATCTTTAAAGAGCGCTTCTTTTTCGTTTTGGGTTCTTACAAATCCATCACTATGAGCAGGAAGTGAGCTTGGATTGAGGGCGGGAAAAAGACGATAGGCATCCTCTTTGATACCGCTATTGCTTGATGTTGGATTGCCTTGTTTTTTGGCGTAAGCGTTGCTCCAGTTGTCTTGTTTGATATATTTTTGCATATCCCACAAATTGCTATCAATGCCCAATTTTTCAAACGCCTCATCAAGTTTGTGCGGTTTGAGTGTATTTTCCCATGGATTGATATTGGGCGAGACGACAAAGCGATTGACAGCACCAAAAGCGTATTCAAGCTGAAGATTGCCCAAAAGCCAATCCATTCCTGCTTGGGGTGTGGTGTTACCAAGCATGGAACGAGCGGGTGCGTTGGTGTGGCAAAAGAGACAAGCGTTTTGCGTCCCGTAGGATGTTTCGATGTAGCATTGTGCAGGAATATTGGCATAAGGATTTTCAAAAAGGGTTCGACTTCTAAACTCTCCTATCATGGGTGCATTATAGTGTACTGAATTATCAATTTGCGGTGTTTGTGTTGAGTTGGAGCTTTTGTTGCATCCCAAAAAAAGTAGAGTAGAAAAAGGTAGGAGTAGGAGAGTTTTGGACATAAATTTTCCTTGAAGCGAGGGTTATAAAAAAAGTTTTATATTTTATGGGTTTTATACTATCAAATTCGTAGGGTGGGTGAAACCCACCCTACGAAATGTGTAATATTCGTTATTTAATACCTGGCATTCCACCGATATAACCAAAGTTACCACCAAATTTATCAACAAGAGGCGTTAAAGCAGTTTTTAACTCAGCAGGTGTTGTGCCTGTAAAGTCTGCATGGTGTTGCGAATTGCTCATTACGTAAGCGTGACCGTTCATATTATCCACGACTTGAAGTCCTGTACACTCAGCACCAGCAGGAACTGAAAGAAGACGAGAGAGTTTTTTAGTATCGACATTGTAAGCCCAAACGAAGTTGTTGGTGTGCGTACCGCTATCTTCACCTACAAATAGAGTTCTCATTTTTTCAGAGAATGCGATGTTGTCTGTGTTTGCGATTTTATCTACATGACACGTGTTTCCGTTGGCATCTACAGCTATTGGCTTACCTACTAGACCTTCTGGAGCTTTGATGCTCACACCAACATAATCAGAGTTGATAGCGTTTCCATCTGTATCTTTTTGTCCGCTTGCAAGTGTAATCTCATAAGTAACACCGCAGCTGTTTTTGGCTACTTTGATATCATCTTTTGCAAAAGTGTCGTTGTGCAACATTCCTTTATCTTGATAAGAGATAGCCATATAAGCTTTTTTCATTTTCTCATCGATAGTGATACCTTCCATTTTGTTCCACTCAGTTGTAGCACCTAGCAAAGCAGCATAACGACGTGGCTCTAGGAATGCAGCGACTTTTTCCATACCTGTTTTAAGTTTTAAATACTCTACGCCAGTGTGACCTGCGATGATAGCTGTGTAACCCTCAGTGCTTACGTTAGTATCAACTTGATTAGGAGTTAAATAATCAAAAATATCAGCAAATGTTGTTGTATCAGCCAAAGCTTTGACTTCACTTTCGGTAGCGTGACCGAGCTTAATCCACCCTATAGTACCCTCTGCTGTGGCACTTCCTGCTGCATTGGTTTGTGTGAATTTTTGTGCATAAAGCGTTCCAGCAGAAAGATCGTTTGTCTTGTCTGCTACAAACATAAGCATAAATACATTGGCGCCATCATCGCCAAAAAGTGCTGTTTTGCCATCGCCAAATACTTTTGCCATCTCCCACGTCCCTTTACCCATAGCGTAGCGTTTGTGTAAATCGTAAGAACTATCCGCTTTAACCACAACCTCTTGAAGGTATCCGTAGTGGTACATATTGGCAGTTTTTGTGTTATTCCAATAGATTTCAGTCATAGCTTTAAGCCCAGCAACCGTATCTTTGGCGGAGCTACCGCTTGCTTCTGTAAAGTAGAGATCATAATCCTCTTCTCCACCTAAGTGTGTATTCCAAGGAGTTTGTGAACCAAAGCAGAAAATCCATCCACCCTCTACGCTTGAGTGATCGATTGGTTTTTGATTTACGGCTTTAAGCGTACCGTTTGCATCTTGCTCGATATTGGTAAGAAGCATATTCATAGGCATTCTTGAGTACCAATTCTCTTGCTTGTAGGCTTTCACACCGTTGCTCAGCACCTCATCATATTCCAAATGAGATACCAAAAAGAGTTTGCCATCGACATTCAAAAGTGAGTTGGCATCGGGAGTCTCAGCAATGACAGGCTCACCCATAGGATCCATCAAAGGCTTCATTTTGTGGTCATAGAGTTGTCCTGCAGCGTGTGGATTGGTTCCAACTTTTGTCTTGACATCAAAAAGAATATCGTAAGATAGAGGATAATCTTTATGCTCCGTTTCGCTTGTATAGACACGAACTTTTGCATTTGAGTATGCTCTTGACATATCTTCATGCGTTGAGGGTGCATCCATACCAATAAACTCAACTTTTGTTGCTGCTACTGCATTGTCTGTTGGTGTTGGAGTCTCTGGTTGCGTTGGAACTACTGGAACTACTGGCTTAGGAAGAATTCCTGCTTGGCTCATTAGCGTATCATTTAGGTGTTCAACTGCTTTTTCTTCTTCAACCAAAGCAAACTCAGCACCCAATTGAGCTTTAAGTTTTGCTTCGATTGCAGAAATAATACTAGAAAGGTCAATTTGCTCTACAATTTTCG
>DYTG01000165.1 GCA_020726085.1 Sulfurovum sp. | reverse complement strand
ATATAAAATAGGACTATTTTTATCCTTTATTAAGGTTAAATAGTGTAAAACTATAAAAAGAACAAGGTATAATTACAACACTTACAAAAGGAAACGAAATGGAAGTCTATTTAGATAATAATTCAACTACACCAATCGACCCCAAAGTCAAAGATGTTTACATCCAAACTATCGAAAAATACGGAAATGTGAATGTCATTTACAACAAAGGAATTGAAACACGAGCTTTGCTTAACGAAGCCTACGATAAGATGTATATGGCTATCAATGCCAGTGATGAGGATGATATTATCGTCACTTCATCCACTACTGAGGGCAATAATATCGTCATCAAAACTTTTTTGCATGCGTTTTTAAAAGGGAGTCCCAAAAACCATGTCATTTCAACCGTAGCAGAGCATTCATCGATTAAATCACCGCTTAAATATTGCAAAGACATGGGCATGGAGGTGACTTACATAGGCACCGATTCCAAAGGTTTGGTCAAACTCGACGAATTAGAAGCTGCAATTACGGATAAAACCGCTCTCATTTCTGTTTTGATAGCTTCCAATGAGACAGGAGCGATTCAAGATATCAAAGCCGTATCGGCAATAGCCAAAAAACACGGTGTCTATTTCCACTCTGATGGTGCTCAAGCTATTGGCAAAATGCGTGTTGATGTGCAAGATTTGGGAGTTGATTACTTCACATGGTCAGCACACAAATTCCACGGTCCCAAAGGCGTAGGCGGTATTTTCGTCAAAGCAGGAGTACCCTATACACCTTTGATTCACGGAGCCAAAAATGTCATGGGCGGTAAACGTGCAGGAAGTCTCTACAACAACGGTGTAGCCGCAATGGCAACGGCAATGGAGATAGCCAATATCAACCTCTCTTTTTTTGACCACACCACACGGGCTTTGAGAGATTATCTTGAGGAGGAGTTGCTCAAAATCCCCGATACCAAAAGCTACGTACCCAAAGAGCATAGACTTAAAAACCTTGTAGCGATGAGCTTTAGAGGTATTGAGGGTGAAGCGATGTTGTGGGATATGAATATGAACACTATCTACCTCTCGACAGGTTCAAGTTGCAGCAGTGAAGATTTGGAATCGAGTGCTGTTGTGGAGGCTTTGGGCGAAAAGACAGAGATTGCCAACACAACGGTTATGTTTGCTTTGAGTAAATTTACCACCAAAGAGCAGGTTGATTATGTACTTGAAAAGCTCAAAACTACCGTCGAGCGATTACGAGCTATCTCAATGACTTACGCAAAACAAGAGGCGTTCTCAGTGCATTTGCACTAAGAAATACTAAGTATGCTAAGTGGCTTGCAAAAAAGCTTAACACTTATCACTTAACACTTAACACTAAATTTTAGGAGAAAATTTTATGGCACGAAATGATTTGGCAACTGGAAATGTTTGGGAACAATACAGTAAAAAAGTACAAGAGAGAATGAACGACCCCAAATCTTTGGGTGAGTTTACACAAGCCGATGCGGATGTGCAAGGTGCAAAGCTTATCGTTGCCGATTTTGGAGCAGAGAGTTGCGGGGACGCTGTGCGTCTCTTTTGGCTTGTTGATCCCAAAACCGATACAATAATAGGTAGCAAATTCAAAAGTTTTGGTTGCGGTACGGCGATTGCTTCAAGCGATGCTATGGCAGAGCTTTGCATTGGACAAAAGGTTGATGAAGCCATTCACATTACCAATACTGAAGTTGAAGCGTTTTTGAGAGATGAACCCAACACTCCAGCCGTTCCAGCCCAAAAGATGCATTGTTCGGTTATGGCGTACGATGTTATTTTGGAAGCAGCAGCACAATACAAAGGCGTTGAGCGAAGCGAACTTGAAAATCAAGATATTGTGTGTGAATGCGCCAGAATGACACGCAAAGAGATTGTTGATGCCATTCGTGAACACAATATTGCAGACATTGAAACGCTTGTCAAAACAACCAAAGCAGGAAGCTATTGCAAATCCTGTGTACGTCCAGGCGGACACGAAGAGAGAAGCGTCTATTTGGTAGATATTTTGGCTCAAACACGTGACAAAATGGATCATGAACGACTCGAAGATGCCGCTAACGCTTCACTTATGGGCAAAGCTACTTTTGACAAAATGACAATTGTACAACGTATCAAAGCCGTTGATGGTATTATTGATGAGTATATTCGCCCTATGCTTATTATGGATGGAGGCGATATGGAGATTATCGACATCAAAGAGAATATGCCTTATTTTGATATCTACATTCGCTACCTTGGAGCGTGTTCAGGTTGCTCTGCGGGTTTTACGGGAACGCTTTATGCTATTGAAAATACGCTTAAGCAAAAACTTAATGAAAATATTCGAGTAGTGCCCATATAATAACCAAAGGATACACTATACCCAAAGCTCTCATTACGTTGCTCTTTGCCTCATGGCTTTTTGGCATTGATACCATCAAATTGTCTTTGGTGGGAATCAAAATAAAAGAGGGCAATCAAACCATCACTATTGAGCGTGAAATTGATCCAAAATGCCTCAATCTAGCCATAAATGAAGAAAAGAGCCTATAGGGAGAATTTTGCTCATGATACCCTTTCTAAATCGTGCAAAAAGAGCTTTGTGACCTCGCAAGGGGTAATGCAACCCTTTAAACTTCATAAAGATA
>DYTG01000164.1 GCA_020726085.1 Sulfurovum sp. | reverse complement strand
GATTTATGGAGTTGCAAAGTATTATTTAACTTCTTTTTATTATACTTTACGTGGTAAAATTACGAAAATTTTGATAAAGGAAGATTTACCATGATAGATTTTAACAAAAAAACACAAGCCAACACGATTAAAAGCGGTGTTGTCGTTGAGGATAGAGACGGGAGCGTTTCGGTAGGCTTTATGAAAAAGACCTACCAGCTTTTGGCTTTTAGTATGATTGTAGCAGCTCTTGGTGCTTACTTGACGATGCCTTTTGCTCAAACCGTTCAGGATTTGAAATGGGTTATCTTTGGCGTTGAGTTGGCTATTGTCTTTTTTGGTTTTGGAATGGCACGCAACAAACCCGATGTGCAATTAGCATTGCTTTTTGTCTTTACGTTTATTACAGGTGTTTCGCTTGTGCCGCTTTTTGGAATGCTCATTGGTGCAGGCAAAGGGGCGTTGATAGGTAATGCCTTTTTGATGACTTCAGTACTTTTTGGTGCTTTGAGTATGTTTGCTATCAACTCCAAACAAGACTTCTCAAGCTGGGGAAAACCGCTCTTTATTACCGTAATTGTCCTTTTGGTGCTTTCGTTGATTAATATTTTGGTACTCAAAAGCCCTATGTTCCACGTCGTTATTAGTGCGGTAGTCCTTTTGGTCTTTGCACTCTTCACCATTTACGATACCCAAAATATCGCTAACGGTGCTTACGATTCGCCTGTAGAAGCAGCCTTTTCGCTCTATTTGGATTTGTTTAATATGTTTACCGCACTTTTACAACTCCTAGGCATTATGGGAAGTGATGACTAATAAGGTTGAGCGTCTCATCGACGCAAACCTCAACCGTCTTCGTGAGGGCATTCGAGTCCTAGAAGACATTAATCGCTACATCTACAACTCCAAAGCACTTACCTCTAAACTCAAACACCTTCGTCATAGCATTGCCAAAGCTTACGATACCAACCGTATAGTCCATCGTGATATAGCAGGTGACGTACAAAAGCAAAGCATTGCCAGTGAACTCAATCGCCAATCCATCGACGATATTTTGATTGCCAACTTCTCACGTGCGCAAGAGTCGGCTCGTGTGCTTGAAGAGAGCTTTAAGCTTATAAGTGTAGAATTAAGCCAACACTTTAAAACCATTCGCTACGAACTCTACGCTCTTGAAAAAGAGCAATACATCAAGGGGGCTTCATGAATCAAAACGACAAACTTCACGGACTCCAACAAATCTATCGAAAAGATGTGCTATTGGTATTAGAAGAGAACTAGAAAAGTGGTAAGCTTCACAGCAAAAGTCGATACTACACTAGAGGCTTACTTACCAAAGAGATTGACTACAAAGAGGGCGAAATTGATGGAAAGTACATCGAGTTTTATCCTAGTGGAGTCAAAAAATTGGAGATTATTTTTAAACACAACCGAGTCATTGAGGGGCATCTCTATAGCGAGATAGGAGAAGGCAAAGCCATTGATAATCAAAAATTGCAAAGGCTCAATCTTCAAGCCTTTATTGGCTCTTTGCCTCATGTAGAGCCTTAGCCTCTACAAACAACACTTCAAACTCCAAATAATTGAGCGGATACTCCTCTATAAGTTTTTTGGTTTGAGCATAGGAGAGCTGTTTTTTACCTCCGTTTACACCGCTATTTTTGATATAACGCAGCATTTCATAGGTGTTATCAAAGCTAAGTCGATAGTTGCTTAGCTCAAAAGAGGCATCAAAATAGTGTGCGATGTGCTTTTGAAGTTGCTCTATGGGATAGATGGGCGATGCGATTTTGGCTACTTGATGCAGTGTTTTAAAGGTATTGGCACTAAAGATAGCAAAATAGAAGTTATTGGAGAGTTTGGAGATATGCACCAACGTAGCGTCCAAATCACGACTCCATTGCAACGCTGAAGAGGAGACAACAAGGTCATAAGGACTCAATGAAACGGTTTCAAAACTTGTTTGTATGAGCTGCACTCTGCTCTCTTTAGGGTGACGTTCAAGCATCTTGGGGGCAATATCGACTCCTACAAAATGCTCAAAACTGATACCCCTACGCATCATATTTTTATACATTTCACCGCTACCGCACCCTAAATCCAAAATATTTTTGTAGTGTTTGTGCGGCAATTTGGCGACTAATTGCGTAGCTACTTGTTTTTGGATACTATTGACGCTCTCATAATGCAAAGCAAAACGTGAAAACTCATGGGCTATATTCAACGGATTTGTCTCATTTTTATTCAATTTGGGTAAATAGTGCAATTATACCCAAAATGGGTAAAACCGCAATAGAGCCAATGCCTCTTCTTATCGTCTTGGATTTGTTTGTTGTGTACCGTTGAGTTGAGAGTTAAAAGCAGCCAAATGGTTGTAGCTTTCCCTCTAGGAGGCTATTATAGACGGTTTTAATATCTTCTGGTGCATCGACGATACGTTTTTGCAAATCGGCAATATCGGTCTCTTCGACAAGTACCCCTACCTCTATCACATCAGTAAGAGAGAGTGTGCCTTTTGCATCAATGTCTCATAGAGCAATTGCAACTCCTCAAGGTCAAACTCACCAATGGTGTCACTGGCTACAGGTACAACAATCTCATATTTTTCCAACAAAGCTTTCACCCCTTTCATGTGCGTCTCTTCGGCTTTGGCGATGTTGTTGAAGATTTTAAGACCCCACTTTTCGTAGAGTCTAAGATA
>DYTG01000163.1 GCA_020726085.1 Sulfurovum sp. | reverse complement strand
TAGAGATAGATAGTTGCTACCATAATCAAAGTGGTAAGCGTATAAACAAAGGTGAGAAAAAAGGGATTTTTAGAGTGCAAAGGCGTATCCTGCCCCACGGATATTTTTGATTCTATCGGGAAAGTACTTTTTGATTTGCGTCACATAGACCCTAATCGCCCCGCTGCTGCTCTCTTCACTAGGGGGTCATAGGCGTGACTGAATCGTTTCAAAACTTACCAAATTGCCTTTTGCTTCTATCAAAATCAACAAAAGCAACGCCGCTTTTTGGCTTAGCTCCAAAGGATTTTCGCCTTGATAAAGCATTTTGGTTTAAGTATCAAATCGGTAGCGGTCAATCTCAACGGTTGTATTGCGAAGGGTGCGTTTAAGCAAAGCATCCAGACGCAAATGAAGCTCATTAAGATCTAGGGGTTTTTTGATATAGTCATCAGCCCCTGCTATAAAACCATTATGCAAAGAGGCTTTGTCATCGCGAGAGGTGATAAAAATAGCAGGAGTAGTATCGCCGCTTTGACGCAGCTTCGTCAAAAGCTCAAAGCCACTCTCATAGGGTAAATTGACATCAAAGAGGTAACAATCAAAGTTGTGTTGGTAGCTAAGTTCAGGAGCGTAGTAGGAATCAAGGGCAAAAGAGACCTTGTGTCCCAACTCCTCCAAAAAATCTTGAAGCGTTTCATTGAAGAGTTTGTCATCTTCAAGGATTAAAATATCAGCCATATGGCATCCTACATATACATTCCACCATTGACTCTGAGTGTCTCACCTGTAATATAGCTTGAGTGGTCACTAAGCAAAAATGCGACACTATCGGCTACTTCGGTAGCATTCCCGAATCGTCCCAAAGGGATTTTGGCAATAAATCCTGCTTTTGTCTCCTCCTTGAGTACATCAGTCATTTGTGTGGCTATAAATCCCGGAGTAATGGTATTAAATCTCACTCCTCGCAAAGCCCCTTCTAGGGCAAAAGATTTACTCATGGTAATCAGTCCGCCCTTAGAAGCGGAGTAGTTGGTTTGCCCCATATTGCCTGTCTCGCCTACGATGGAAGCGATATTGACGACACTTCCAAAGCGTTGTTTGCTCATGAGCTTAATAGCTTCTCGACATCCAATGAAGGCCGATTTGAGATTGGCTTCAATGACACTCATAAACTCATCGGTTTTCATACGCATTGCCAATTTATCATTGGTAATCCCCGCATTATTAACCAGATAACTAAGCTCTCCATCGGTAGTAACAATATGCTTAATCGCCTCAACAAAAGCGTTTTCATCGCTTACATCAAAGCCAATAATATCACACGCTCCGCCTATCTCTTTGATGGAGTGAGCTACCGCTTTTGCATCCTCTTCGCTAGAGCGGTAATTAATCCAGACTTTGAGTCCATAAGAGGCTAATGTTTTGGCGATTTGTGCGCCAATTCCACGGCTTGAACCTGTAACAAGTACATTTTTTCCACTAAATTTCATAAAACTCCTTTTTGGTTGTAATAAAGTTAATCATTGGGGAATAAAATCTCACGAATGCGTAAAAACTCTTCGTAATCTTTGTCGTTGATAGCATCTGAACAGATGATTTGATTGAGCTGGTCAAGAACTTTGTATTTGGTGTATTTATCATCTTTGAGTGCTTCACGAACCAATGTGGCGTGTTCTTCGATATCATAATCCTCATCCATAATGGCGTTTAAAAACTGCTCCGCCTCACCCTTGTCGCACCCAAAATCTTGATCCATCAACCGACAAAACAGAGGAGTCTCCTGGGCTACATCTCGCTTATCGACTTTGATAATGTGTGCCAAGATGGTGGCTACTGATTTTTTAATCTTATGCTCCATGCGAAACTCCTAGTTAAAATTGTATTATCTTACTATATATTCGTTTTTTAGTCAAGCCTACAACCACGGCAAGAGTTTTTCTACTTGCATTCCCATGGCGTTGCTCTCCAAACCTTTGACATTTATGATATATTTTTTGCAAAATCCCTCTACCATGCAAGCCCCCGCTTTCCCTTCCCATAAACCACTTGCTATATAAGCTTCCATATCCTCTCTATCAAAGGGCGCAAATTGATATGTTGTAGTCGATAGGTCACTAAAAAGATACTCTTTTTTTTGATAATGCAACGAAGAGATAATCCAAACGCTAGAGCCACTTTGAATATCTAAAATACGCCTTGCATCCGCCTCATCTTTGGGTTTGCGTAAAATCTCTCCATCGCTTGAAGCCACAACCGTATCGGCACACAATAGAGGTAACTCCAATCCAAACTCTTCAATAGAAGCCATAAGTTTACCACGACTTGCGATAGAGACAAACTCTTTGGCACAAGCGGTAGAAATCTGTTCCTCATCATAATTTGGCGATTTTTGAATATAAGAGATACCAAAATTATCAAGCAACAAAGCTCTAGTTTGAGAAGAGGAACATAGATGTATCATCATTGCACATCCCCTGTTTGGCTAATATTTAACGGAAAGTTTTTCAATTTTTTCAAGCTCCTCTTCTATTAAAACTTTAATTTGTTCTATCATTAAATATTTTTTAGCTATTTCTTTTTGTTTCTCTATATCATAATTCCCATTTTTAAGAATAGGGATTTTAATCACTACACTTTCAACCATAGAAGGATAAACTTTTGTAAATTCATCTCCTCCATTATCTCCTTTTCTTCCTTTTGC
>DYTG01000162.1 GCA_020726085.1 Sulfurovum sp. | reverse complement strand
GATTATATCGAACTTGAAACATTGATGTGGCAAACGGGGTATTTGACGATAGATACAATGAGAGAAAAACGAAGAGGCGGGATTGAGTATCTTTTAAAAATCCCAAACTTTGAGGTCAAGACTTCATTGAGTGATTCGATTATTGATTGGATGACTCAACAAAAAACTCAAAAATTTGCCTATCAAGATAGACTCTTTGATGCACTTACAGAGAGCGATATGGAGCTTTTTAAGGAGACACTTGTGAGTATATTTGATACTATCCCTTACGAAAACTTCACAAACAATACGATGCAAAACTACGAAGGATTTTATGCAAGTGTGATTTTTATCTATCTGCAAAGCTTGGGATTGGATATAGCAGGGGAGAGTTCCAACAACAAAGGAAGAATTGACCTTGCTATCAAGACAAAGAGAGCTATTTATGTCCTAGAGTTTAAGCTTGATGGCAAAGAGAACGCTTTGGAGCAAATCAAAACTAAAGGCTATGCAAATGCCTATCTCAAGAACCAAAAAGATATTTATTTAGTGGGAATTCATTTTGATAAAGCGGTGCGTAATATTGCTTTGTTTGAGTGGGAGAGGGTGTAGGTATTTTAAACAAAGCCGAGCAATTGGGCAACGCATGGGAAGCGGTTACCCGATTTTGAAGTGTGCAAGCTCTTTGCCTTTGGTGTCGTTTGATCCGTGTATGTTGTGGATGACCAAATAGGAGATGCTTATGGGAATCAAAAACGCATTGTTCAATCTCTTCAAAAAGCCTCAAACATTCAATTATCCCCTTGAACCCTTGCTACGCACCCCAATGAATACGGTGAAAGTGAGTGTATCTATTGTCTCAAATGCCAAAAAGCGTGTCCACCCACGAGCTTAAAAAGGGTATGGAAAAGAGTCAATTTAAGCGTATAGTTGTCGTTGGCAATACCCAAATAGAGACTCAAAAAATCAACCGCTTCTATAAATTGTTTGATAAATTACCAATAAGCGTATAAATAAGCAATCCTTTAATCCCACCCATACTAAATTGAGTTATATCAATGGAAACCTTAAACGCCTCAAAACCCTCTTTCATATAAGCAATGCCAAAATATAGCCTACTCCTTTGAGATTGTGCGATTTTTGCAAAATGAGTATCACCCCAAAAACCAGCATGGGCATAGCGTAAGCTGCAATATCGACTTTGAGTCTCAGTCCCGCTATGAGCCACGCACCCGTAGTTGTCCCCAAATTGCCCCCAAAGACAATACCAATCGCACCGCTTAGCCCCATAAGTCCTACACCTAAAAAGAAGATGGTGAGTATCGAAATAAGTGAGCTTGATTGAACGATTGAGGTAGTCACTACCCCAAAGGCAATGCTTTTGTAGATACGGTTGGAACAACGCTCTAAAATAGTTTGCAATGTCGAATCCGAAAAGCTCTTAAGCCCCTTTTCAAGCTAAAGCATACCCACAAGAAAAATAACAACCCCCACAACACTAAGCTTAAAATCGCTATTGAGCCAAAATCAGTAGCCTAATACTCCAAAAAAACAGGGTTAAAAAAAGAGCTTTTGTTGCTTTAATATCTCAATAAAACTAAAAAAAGAGTGTAGCTAATAAAAACTTAGAGTTTCATCGCTTCGCACCACTTGAAAAAAAATTCTTTTGTTTTCTCTTTTCAAACAGTCTAAAAATTGTGTATAATTCACCATTCTTTTTAGGAGCATTTTATGTCCCAGCTGGTTATTCAAAACCATACTTTAAAACACTTTGATTTGCATGCTAAACCCATTATGAATCACTATCTTAATATCGTCAATGTCGATATTAGCGACTATACCTTTGCGGGTAACTACATTTGGCTTTCGAGTGCCACAGGATTTTATGCCATTGTAAACGATACTTTTTGCTTGTTTATTCTCAATGCTGGAGTACTTACCATGCTCTTGCCCCCATTGGGAAAAAGCCAAAATACCTATGTGGCGATGCTGGAGTGTTTTGAGATTATGAACGCTCATAACACTTCCAAAAACTACTCCAAAATTGAGTATGTCCATGAAAATATGCTAGAGGGTTTTGTCGATTATCTCGAAGAGGGTACGCTTATTTATGATATGCTCAAAGATTTTTTGATTGAAAAAAAGCTTGTCGATTATATCTACAACGTCAATGACCTTATAGAACTTAGAGGCGACGGTTACAAATCCAAACGCAACGAAATCAACAAATTTATCAAAGTCTATCCCAACCATCGACTCGAAGTCATTGATATAGAAAAACACCACGCAGGGATACTCAATCTCTTCAATAAATGGGTCAAAGACCGTACTACTTATATGCCCAAAGAGGAGATTGAAGTCTTTTTGGACGGTATCTATTTTGAACGTTTCGCCATCAAGCGACTGCTCAACAACTATACTCAACTTGATATTGTCGGTATGGTGCTTTATATCAACGATGAACTCAAAGGCTTTACGGTAGGGGAGCGTATCAACGAAACTACTTCAAGCGTATTGATAGAAAAAACCGATTTTGAGGTACTTGGATGCGCACAATTTATCTTTCGAGAGTTTAGCAAACATCTTCAAATGCTCTACAACAGTAGTTATATCAATGTGGGCGACGATATGGGATTTGAAAACCTCAAAAAAGTCAAAATGTCCTACCGCCCCTATCGGCTCATACCCAAATATACGATTTATCAAAAATA
>DYTG01000037.1 GCA_020726085.1 Sulfurovum sp. | reverse complement strand
TTAGTGTTGATTAAAATGTGTTCCAAAGAGCATTTATATGCTATAATAGTCTATTGTTTTGGGAGGTTTTTGTGCGTAGAGCGTTGCATTTTTTCGTCATTTTGGCACTGTTTGTCACCTATCAATGGAGCAAAATACACGCTATTGTCCACCTAAAATACGACTCCTATCATTGTAACCTCTGCAAAGCAAGCCAAAACACACATCAAGCCTCTAGCCCTATTCATTTTGTTTTAGTCGATGAAAATATACTGCAAAATCAACACATCCAACAAAGAGTAGTCTATCAAAAGCCCTATCGTGCAGTACAAAAACCAGCCTATAGACGCTTAGATTTTGATGGTTTAAACCGTTTTGAAGTAGTCCCCATTCCGCTAGGCTACGACTCTACCGCTCCGCCTCGTTTTTCATAACATTTAACCTTTAGCAGACTTTTGTAGGTTTGGCACTGCCAAACGTTTTTTGATGATAGTACTCTATCTTACCCAATAAAACACAACAATACATTTGGAGAAAATGATGAAATTACACACCACAACCCTTTTACTTTTGGGTACACTTTTGGCAGGATGCGGAGGAGGCTCCTCTAGCAATACGGGGACTAGTGATACCGCCATGAATACGATTGATTTACCCGATGGTCTTACGATGATCTTTTTTGACAACACCACCTCTAGGCAATATCTCTATGATACTCAGAGTGAAAAATACGAAGATATGAACAGCGATAGTACGCAAAACTACGATATGAGTGGTAAGCATGGATTGCCTATCGTATGGTTTCACGAGAGTACTACGGGGGTAGATCAAAAGATTGTGATGCTTAACGATACGTTTGCTATTGGCGATGAAAATCTAAGCCATAGAAGTTTTCACTATCTAGGACACTTCCATGAAGCCAACAATGAAAAACATTTTGCCGCTCACAGTGCCGATGAGTTTAACCCAGATAACAATGCCAGTAGCACCAAACTTGCCACCCTTGATGCTCTTAATGCTCACCTATGGCAACAAGAGGAGATAAAAGCCAAGATTGCCAACGCACTCCCGAGCGGTGAGAGCCTTTGCAACTATTATGTTTTGGACAAAGAGCATATTGCATTGAGTACAACGGGTCAAGTTTATCTATTGAGTGAGCGAAACGGTACTCTTTTGCCGACACAAGCAGCGTTTGGATTAGAGGGTGTCAGCTATTGCGAGTGTGATAAGAGTGCTATTGTCAAGGCTAACGATCACGGAGTCATTATCTTTAGCGCTCAATCCCAAAAACTCTACCTCGTTGATAACCACGGGATGGACTTTCACCAACACAGCACATGGGATATTGATAGATTTCTACCCGCAGGATTTACGCCTACTGTTATGACAGGTATCGTTGAAGAGGGTACGCATGACCACTAAGTGTAGCCTTTTTGCTCTATCACTTGTCTCTACCCTCACCCTAGCCTCTCCCATAGAACTGGGCAAAGTCAATGTCGTAGAAATTCAAGAGACCCCAAGCGGTGATGAGGTCGCCTACACCACTACACACAAAATTGAAGATTTAAGCAAAAAATCTTTGGGTGAGACACTGGGGGATTATCTATCACATGAGCTAGGAGTCGATAGTGCTACTTACGGAGCGGCGGTAGGTCGTCCAACAGTGAGAGGAATGGAAGGGTATCGTGTGGGCATTGCCCAAGGGGGGATTATGCTCAATGACCTCTCCGCTATGAGTCAAGACCACGCCGTAGGGCTTAATGCCAAAATGGTAGAGCGTATCGAACTTGCCAAGGGTCCCGCTTCGCTTCTCTATGGCTCTTATAGTGGGGGTATTGTTCGCACATTAGGCGAGGAGCATTTGGCTAAACTTCCCAAAGAGGGAGCTTCTTTTGATATAGAACTCTCAACCCACTCCGATACAAGCAAAGGCACGGGAAGCTTTAAGGGCAGTTACGCCACCCAAGCGCTTGCACTCCATTTCAACTACTTCAACCACCAAGCCGACAACTACAGTAGCGATGATGATGAGATACCCCACTCCGATACCTCTTCAGAGCAACTTCATGGGGTATTGGCGTGGCAGATTAATCCCAATGTTGTAGCCAAACTTTACGCTGATACAATGGATAAAGAGTACGGTATTCCCAATCGTACGTCTGAACGTACCGATATTTTGATGGAGCAAGAGCGATACGGCTTAGTGTTGCATGCCAAAAGTTTGTGGGGGCTTAAAAATATCGTTACCGAAATCCAACATAGCGACTATCTCCACTACGAACGAGAGGGAGGGCGTTACGATGGGCTTTTTGATCAAAAGCAGTTGAGCCTTAGCACCCAATTTGATTTTGATATAAGTCAGAATACGCAGGGTAATATCCGCCTTGAATGGATAGAGAATGAACTCAAAGTGTGCCACGAACACGGAGCGTGTGATAAGCTTACGTTGGGTGGACGTACCAATGCCGCTGATGGTCTTTCGTTGCTCAACTACTACAACGCTACGGGGATACCCTACTCACACGGTCACCCCATGCCAGATACCCAAGAGCAAAAGATACTTGTGGGGGCTAATATCAAACACTTTTACGGCGAGAGTGATGAGTTTAGTCTAGCTACCAATGTTGTATTGCGAAAACTCACACCCGATAGCAGCAATATGCAAGAGACATGGCTTATGCATCCTAATGTCGATAGCGACTACTACGATGAAGAGAGCAAGAGTGCGATGAGTCTATCACTGGGTTGGTGGCATACATGGAGCGATAGATTGACGACGCAACTCTCTTTAAGTTACCTTGAACGTCTCCCCTCTTCGCAAGAGCTTTTTTGGAATGGCTTTCACCACGCAACGGAGAGTTATATTTTGGGCAATCGTGATTTGGATAATGAGCGTTCTATCAATTGGGATGCCGATATGCTCTATCAACACAGCGATGCCTTTAGCTCCAAAATAAGTCTCTACTACTATGATTTTGCCAACTACATCTACCAATCGCCCAAAGTTGATAGCCGTGACATGCCCATGATAGACCCCTTTCATCTAAGTCCTATTTGGGAGATGCGAGGCGTGGAGGCTTCTATTTGGGGTGTGGGGATAGAGGAGAGCTACACTGTGCAAATAGAAGCGCATCAACTCAACTTTATCGCTCAATTTAACGCCCTTCAAGGCAAACTTGATGAGGGAGGGTATATCCCCAGAATGTCGCCCTATAATGCCACACTAAGCCTCAATCACAAAGTGGGCAATTTGGATAATCTCATAAGCTACAAATGGGTCGATGAGAGTCGCAATGAAGCAGCCAACGAGACGCATACGCAAGGCTATGGGCTACTCAATCTCTCTACAAACTACCACTACAAACTCGATAAAGGCACGATAGAGGTTTGGGTCAAAGGCACCAATCTAACCGATGATATAGCCAAAAACCACATCTCTTTCCTCAAAGACTCCGCCCCGCTACAAGGAAGAAACCTAAGCTTTGGAGTACGCTATCAATTCTAACCCTATTTGTGCCAATGTCAATTAAACCTTTCCTCGTTCTACCTCTCTTTAGATGGAACGAGGAGGATTAGCTGTTGGTTTTTTTGCAAAAGGCTTTGTGTTGATTTCAAAGAGTCTCCATCCCTCTTCTATCAAAATTGCTTTGGCTTTGGAGCAAAGCGGTGCGTTGACGAGAATGTATTTTTTGTAAATTTTGCTATCGTTATAGATTTGGGCTTGTTGGTGGAGTGCGACGTAGTCGTTTGCATCTTTGCGTACAATCCGACTTTTTCGCTCAACGCCCAGTATCAAAGCATAGTAGCCATTAAGTTGCGTACCGATATAAATCTCAATTTGCTTTTTCTTTCCTAGTTCTTGAGGTGCGATAGGACGCAATGATTTGAAGATGATATTGGCTTTTGCTAATCGCTCAACGACGCTTTTCATGCGACTCTTTTGGAGAGAGGGTGGTGGGATTGGATGGTTTGTTGCAACTCTTGAGCTTGGATATGGGTATAGATTTGGGTTGTTACCAATGATGCGTGTCCTAGCAAATCTTGTACCACCCTAAGATTAGCCCCACCAATAATAAGCGACGTGGCAAAGGAGTGCCTTAGTACATGAGGAGAAACTCCCAAATATTTTTTGACAATCGTATAGGCTGATATTCGGCTTAATGGCTGAGCTTTGTTATTGAGCCAAATATACTTTGATGTCATCGGGGCAATGTGCAGATAGGCTTCAAGGGCTTCGAGTGCGACGGGTGCAATGGGTACGATACGCTCTTTTTGATTTTTGGCAAAACGTATATTCACCCAACCTTGGCTAATATCGCCCCTATAGAGACTCAAAGCCTCCGAAACTCTAGCACCCGTAGCGTAGAGAAACAAAATCAACGCATAATCCCTAGCTCCAAAGAGTCTGCTTCTATCAATAGACTCGATTCCACTTGCTATCACTTCAAAACTGAGATATTTGGGAAGCGTTTGGGGTACTTTTGCCATGGCGATAGTAGGTTTGCTTTGGGTTGCCAAAGATTGGCGATGGGCAAAATCAAAGAATTGGTTGATAGAGGAGAGTTTGCGATTGAGTGTGCGTTTGTTATCAAATTGTGCCAAAAAGCTCACAATATCATCGCTTTGGATAAAGAGTATATCTTTTTGGACAAAATCTTGCAATTGCCCAATGTCTAACAAGTAGCTCTCAACCGTATGGGTATTAAGCGACTTGACAACAATGAGATACTCACCAAAAGCCTCTAAAGCACTATTCATAACTCAATGCATCGATTTTAATCACCTCTTTGTTTTTGAAGAGTCTATTGTTGGAGATGAAAGTGTAGCTATCGACATCTTCAAAGTTATAGATTTTGTGTTGTGTCAAAGAGCTATTAAGGACAATCAAAGCTCCTTTGAAATCAAGTGCGTAAAGTTTATCGCCGTAAGCACCCACTACGCTATAGAGTGCGTAATCAAACTTCACACTTGCTTTTTTGTTGAGATCAAAATCGCTCTTGATAATCTCGCCGTTTTTGGCAAAAAGATAGATAGCACTGTTGGTTACAACAATGTCGCTAAGCTTGACACGCATACGTTTTTCACTTCCGCCTGTGACTACCAACACCGAGTGAGCCGAAGCCGCAATGAGTCGATTGCCTACTTTGGAGAGGAAAATGGCGTTGTTGAAGTTGTTTTGAGCACTGATATAAATCGTTTTGGTCGCCTCTTTGTTATTGGGATTGAGCATAAGCAACTTGCCATCAAGTGTAGGCAATACAATCGAACCATCGGCAAAGATAGGGTTGGCTACACGGTTGTCGATAGCAAAAACACTCTCCGATTTGCTCTCCCAAAGTTTTAGATTGTTGGAAATTTTATAAATCCCATAGGAGTTATCTTCAAGCAGATAGACGACAATATCGCCCGATACATTGGCACTCACAACGGGTACTTGCAATCCTATAACCACTTTGGATTTTTGAGTAGTTTTGTCAATAATTTTTAAATTACCCGTCGTATTGGCTGCCAAAATGTATTGGCTTGATTCATTGATATAGCGATAGGCTTTGCCCAAATTCACCATGCCACTGCCTTGTTTATTGATATACTCACCGCTGCTCAACGTCGCTCCGTCTCGATTTACAAAGGTAATTTTGCTGCCCAACGTTTGGGTTTTGGTACGCATTTCACTGCTTTTTTCGGGTTCAAAATATTTTTTGCTGTTGCAACTTGGCAAGAGGATGAACGCCAAAGAGGTTACGCCTAAGAAGAGTATTTTTTTCATTTTTCAACCTTTATTGTTTGATGTTTAAGTAAAAGTGCTAGATTGTAAAAGGGGGAATTTTGTTCAATAAAGCTTAGCTTATCAGTAGCATTTTGAACTTTTCCTTTTTGAAGCGATACAAAAGCCTCTTGGATTTTGGAAAGCTCATTGTAATACTTGGAATATCCCACTTGATGATCCAAAACCGCTAGGTGGTATTTGCTCAAATCAGCAATCATCACATGAGTAGAACCACTTAAGCTTTTAAGCACAGCTTTATCGCTGTTTTTGATAGCTATCGAGTAGAGATAGAGTTCGTAGAGCGGTCTGTTTTTGCTTTTTAGCGTCTCCAATGCCTCTGCATCTTTTGGGTTTTGTTGAAGCACCAATAACGCCTCATTAGAACTCTTAATGCGTGCTTCGTGCAAGGCATCCTTAAGTGCATAGCCACCAAAAACAACCAATACAACCGCAATCAATCCTATTAATTTGAGTTTGTGTTTGTGATAGAACTTCTCGACTTTTAATAGTCCCTCAAGCATCTTCTCATCGCTGCTAAGTTCTTGTTTTACATAATTAACATCATCTTTAATGCTCACCCATTGCTCCTAAGAAAAAATTGCTTTAATTATACTAAAGTTTAACTAATGGACTACTTTAGAGCCTTTTGTATCGGCATCAATATCGCCTTAATACCAACTTTTGTCTCTTTTTATCGCTACTGCTTGTGTCTCTTTTTGGCTAGGAGTTTGAGCATTAGGGTAGAGAGTACGAAAGGTACAGGTGATCCAACGTCCAACGCTTGATAGGCGTGTGTGAAAAGCTCAAGCAACTCTTCGTCGATTTTGTAGGAGCGCGAAGCAATCGCCTCTTTGAGGAGTCGCTCTACCAATACTCTAGCTTTTGGGGTGGGGGTTCGTTGATGGGTTTGGGTGAAGGCATAGACATCTTTGAGAGCCAATTTTGCCATATCAAGCTCAAATGCCTCCAGTGCAATCTTCTCTTTGAGATAGTGGAGGGGCAGTCGTGATTTGATGGTGGGCAAAAGCGAGGATTGGGTATGGGTAATAAGGATAAACTCTTTGTTGGGCGGTGGCTCTTCCAAAATCTTCAAGAGCTTATTTTGCACCACTTCCGAAAAGATAGGAGCAGCCAAAACAATCACATCGGTGGTTCGACTCGTAAGATACGCCTTTTGGGTTACCAATTTGACATCTTCGACTAAAAATTGCTTTTCATTGATAATCGTGATAATGCGTTCATCTCTTTTGAGAGCTTCAAGTTCTTGAATGGTTTTTTCTATATCTTGAGCGATAAGGATTTGGCTAACAAGTTTCATGTATCAAAATCAATTTCCCCAAAGAGTCCCACTTCAATGGTTTTGTTGAAGAGTTTAAAAAGTTGCAAGAGTTTGATATCCAAAAGTACATCCGAACTACGCAATTTGAAGCTATTTTGCACCTCTTCATCCATAATCCACAAAAAGTTCTCATCGCTTCGATAGACAAATTTGGTATAAAGATGATCGGCTTTGCCAATGTACCACAAAAAATGCCCATTAGGATAGGCAATATCAAGCATATCATCCAAAAGTTCTAGGTCTTGTGAGGAGTTGAGCGTTTTAAGATTGGGGAAAATGGTCTCAAGCGGAAAAAAAGGCAAAAAGGGGCGGTTTCGCTCTTTGCAATTGAGCTTACTCATAATATATTTTCCAAACCAACGATTATCATCATCCGTCACCACCAAAACCGTTTGACCCTCTATAATCTTGCTTACGGCACTTTGTACCAAGGGAGTCCACTCATAGCGGTACTCCTCCATCCAGCTAAAACTGTCCTCCTCACGGATAGACTCCAGCGTCCATTTGAGCAATTGTTGCATCGAACCTACTTGTCGAGCTCATAGACTTTGTGCAACTCTCGCAACGCCAACTCACCGTACTTTGCATCAATAATGATTGAGACTTTAATCTCACTGGTACTAATCATTTGGATATTAATACCATTTTTTGCCATTTGAGTAAAAGCCGTAGCCGCCACACCCGAATGCGATTTCATACCAATCCCCACGACGGAGACTTTGCACACCTCATTATCAAAATCCATCGCTCCAAATTCACCCTTGAAAGACTCCATGAGTTGTTTTGCCTCTTCAAGGTCGCTTTGGGTGACGGTAAAACCCAGATTGGTAAGCCCATCGGTCCCTACGTTTTGGATAATCATATCCACTACAATCTGTCTCACTGCCAACGCTGTAAAAATCTCCGCTGCAATACCGGGTCTATCTTGCACCCCTCTTAACGTTACTCTTGATTGATTTTTATCCAATACGACACCACTTACTAATACCGCTTCCATATTTTCACTCTCCTGTGTAATTAAAGTTCCCTCATTGTCACTAAAGCTGCTCTTAGCATAGAGCTTCACGCCCAATTTTTTTGCCAACTCAACCGATCGATTTTGAAGCACTTTGGCCCCTAGCGATGAAAGCTCTAGCATCTCATCATAGGAAATGGTATCGAGTTTTTTGGCATGAGGTTCGATGCGAGGATCGGTTGTATAGATCCCATCCACATCAGAATAGATTTCGCACACATCGGCCTCCAATGCACCCGCAATGGCTACGGCTGAGAGATCCGAACCACCTCGCCCCAATGTCGTAACATTGCCCAACGCATCAATGCCTTGAAATCCCGCTACGATCACGATTTTGCCATTGCGTATCTCTTGACGCATCTTTGTGTTGTCGATGGATTCTATCCGTGCATAGGTGTAGATGCTATCGGTGACAATACCCGCTTGTCGTCCTGTGAGGGCAATCGCATCGTATCCTTTGGCTTGTAACGCAATCGCTAGTAACGAAGCCGTCACACGCTCACCAGAACTTAGCAAAATATCCATCTCACGCTTGGAGGGCATAGTCGTAAAATGGTGAGCATACTCAATAAGCTTATTGGTCTCCCCACTCATTGCCGAAACCACCACTACTAAATCCTTACCCTCATTACGAGCCTTTATGACACGATTGGCTACATTTTCAATACGCTCTAGGCTTCCTACACTAGTACCACCGTATTTTTGAACTATCAACATCTCAAACTATCCTTCATTGTGAAATAAACCCCTCTTGGATAAAATAGTCTATAACTTTTTTATAGACTTGCCGCTTTAAATAACTTGCCATATTCATCAATTCGTCGTATGTTACAAACTTATACTCTTCAAACTCGGGTGTGGCATGACTATAGAGATCAATCGCCTCATCATCTTTGAGGCGTACCAAAAAGTATTTCTGCTTTTGTCCGTCAAATGGATACTTTCGTGTGGCATTAACCTTGGGAAAGTCATATGTAATCCAACTTGGATACTCCGATATTATCTCTATATCGGCACAACCAATCTCCTCTTCTAGCTCTCGATAAAGAGCCTCTCTGGGTGTCTCATTAGCATCAATCCCACCTTGGGGAAACTGCCAAATATTTTTTATATCGTTTCGGTGCGCCAAAAAAAATTCGCACTTTTGAGGATATTTCGAAGAGAGTATAATAGCCGCAACATTGGGACGGTAGAGTTTTTCAATCCGCATCTGCCTTCTCATTTATAATTAAAATTTTGATACTATTGTACCCAAAAAGTAGTTACACTCTTATGAAAATTGACCGATACATAGAGTTTAAGTTTTTGTTGATAGTTCTCTAAAAGGCGTAACTTAAATGCACATTAAGAGCGCTGGGGTATTCAATATTGTTGATGGCTATGGAGGCTTTGAAGTCGTAGAGTTCAATACCCAGCATCAAAGCACCAAATCGCCCCTCATAGCCCAATGTGTAGTCGATGTTGGAGTCTGAGTGGTAGGTTAGCGACGCAAAAGGTAAGAGAAAGTCTTGATAATACCCTACTCCTAGCGTGGTATCAAATATATCATTAGGCTTATAGTTGTAAGTGAGTTGATACTTTGCCTCAAGCCTTTGGGTATGCTCTTTGTAGAGTTCAAATCCGCTAAGAGAGGGTTTGTATTTGACGTAACCATCTTTGTCGTACTCTTTTGTGTTGGATAGAATCGAAACCTCTGAGTAGGGAAGCGCATGCCAATAGATAGCCGAAGCAAAATCTTCGATGAGTAGTGTAAGGGTGTGTTGTGCGTGTTGATACTCCAAACCCATTTTGAGCGAATACCCGTATCCCAAGGGCTTCTCAACGTCTAACGAGTAGAGTAGATTTTTGTGGTAGTAGTACTCACTGTAGCCCTCAAAATCATAGGTTTTGGTACTTACAATATCGGCGTAAGCATCGACAAATCCCTCTTGCATTCCAAAGGCTTGAAGCAATTCTACCCCTCCAAAGGCTTTGAAGTTTGGATTAATCACAAAAGATTTGGAGAGTACTAGATTGTGCGAAGCCAAACCGTAAACGCTAAGCAGAGCATCGTAACGCTCTCCTAGTGGCAAATCGCTTTTGGTATTGACAAGTTGCAAAATATCGGTGGTTTGTTTATCAGTTTGGACAAACATCTCATAACGCAACGCATAGCCCAAATACCAATCCCCAATCCCCATCCCTATATCGGCTCGATGGCTAATAATAGCGATATTGCTACCCTCTTTTGGTGAGTAGCCTTTGGCGTTCCATGTATATTGGGCTTCATCCTTGATCGCTATAGCGTCGTTGGCATTGCGGTATTGGAGTGAGAAGTTGTAATGCTTTTTGTCAAAGTGATTAAAGAGTGAAAGAGGTTGTGCAAAAGCCAAGAGTGGCAACCAAACCACCCCCCAAAGGATAGGGGGATTTTTAGTAGAGCGATTCAAAAGAACCGTCGGTATATTTGACTATCAACACACCTTCTCGATAATCAACAACGCCTATAAGTGTGCCATCTTTGGTCACGATACTGCCGTTGCCGTTGAGATCACCCGCGATTACCAATCCATTTTGAAGGTTAAAGCTTCCTTTGATACCCAAATTGTTGGTCACGACTATAGTGCCGTTGTCTTGTTCTTGAGAGGTGAAGTTTAGCGTTGCGTTGGCTACCATTGCATCACCCGTATAGTAGATTTTTGCTTTTTGTGAACCATCAGTGAAGTTTTCAAACTCAAAATTGACGATACTTTCGGCTTGATTGGCCACCTTGATAGTGCCGTTGATGTTGAGTTTGAGCAATGGGTCATAGTTCTCATCAATAGTAGCTTGTGTCACAAGTTTGACATCTTTCCAATTGGCAATGATTTGCGCATCGATTTTGGTTTGATTTTGGGTATTGAGAATGTATCCGTTGAAGACGATTTGCTCGGGCATATAGCCACCATTTTCTACGATATTGCTATTGATAACATAGCTAGGAATATCGATACGGGCATCGACTTGATAGTGTTTGATAGTACCATTAAAGACTACCTCCTCTAGCTTAACATACTCTCTACTAGTAAGTGTTTTGCTTTGGGTGACCATTTTGGTAACATTGAGTATTTGATTATCCTTTTGGAGTACTCCGTTGGTAAGTATGGTTTTAATGAGTCCGCTACTATTGATGACACTTACATCCCCTTTGAGCGACTGTATGCCAATATCGTTTATCTCTTGACTATTAGCCACGTCGCTGTATCGATAGGCAGGGAGTGTACCGTCAAATTTGAAACTCAATTGAACATAGAGATTGCTCTCTAAGTAGTTTTGAGGCATATCGGTAGGTACGGTTACGCTTCCTTTATAGAGATTGTCTTTGCCAAATTGATAACTCCATGTCGTAGCCGATGTTTTGGTGACTTTGATATTCATACCTGCCCCATCGCCAATAATGTCGAAGTTTTCAATTTTGCCCAGTTCAATGGCATCGAAAATGACGTTAAGCACAGCACTTTGGTAGATAGCTGCGCTGTCAAATATGACACCAAATTCATTGACTACTTCGCCAAATCCAGCTAGTTCTACATCCACCGTACCGCTTTTTTGGGCTGTTTCATAATCAACAAGTGCCAACGTAGAGGTTCGCAAATCTTTAAACATTCCTTTTGCGTAGCTAATCGCCTCATCTTGAGTGACTGAACCGTCGTTGTTATTATCGGTTGTATTGTCTCCTGTGGAGGGAGTATAGCTTCCGTCATTTTCAGTTAGGTTGTTGGAGACATTGTTGTCTTTGATAGCATCGGAGAGGTCTTTGGTGGTATTGCTATCACCTGCACTTCCATCGCTTATATCTTTGGCAACTTCATCGACAATCTCTTGTACGGTTTTGTTTTGTTCGTCGGCTACATCTACAATAGCATTAACGATAGCACTATAGATACCTTTGGCGGGATTGTCATTGATGGGATCTACGCCAAATATTTCACCTATTTGAGCACGTGCTAGTTCAAACGTTGCTTGTGTCATAGCACCCAGATTGCCACTAAGCTCTAAGGCACGTTGATAGACCATTTCAGTAAGGGGCGAGATGTTTGCAACCACAGGTGTCGTACGACCCGATGTAGCCCCAAATGAACGCAATCTGGTATTGAGCGGACACACTTTTTGCGTTCCATCAAAGGCTGACATTGCAGAGTCTTTGTCGCAGGTGACTTCAACAACAACCAATCCCATGTAATCTTTGATAACCAAATGATAGCTACCGTTTTGATCACTTCGTGTCGCTGCAAGTTTTGCGTTGGCGATGTTGTAACCCGTAATGATACCATTGACTATCAAATCATCAACAGCAACTCCTTCCATTGTCGAAGTAATCTCTTCAACTACTCTAGCACTACTACTTCCACCGCCGCACGAACCTAACAACGTGATAGCAAAGAGTGAAATGAGTAAAAGTTTAACATTTTTCATATCCCTAACTCCTAATTTTAAATCTATTAATATTATACAACAAAAAACCAAATAAACAGTAGAGTTTTTAAGCAAAAGTAGCACATCGAATTAAAAACTAAAGTTCAATTTACCTTAATATAAAAGAGCAGAGTCTAACCCTCTACTAACTCTTTGAGCTTTGTTTTCACCGCTTCGACGTGTCCTTTGACCTTGACACTACGCCACAACGCCGCAATTTTTCCATCGGGTGAAATGATAAAGGTGCTGCGTACCACGCCCATGGACTCTTTGCCCATAAATTTTTTGAGTTGCCATACGCCGTAATCTTGACATAACGATTTGTCTTCATCGGCTAAAAGCGTGATTGTAAGAGCTTTTTTGGCGATAAAGTTGCGATGTTTTTGGGGACTATCGGGACTTACACCCAGCACAATAGCATCGAGTGCCTCAAAGGCTTCGAGTTCATGGCTAAAATCACACGCCTCTGTGGTGCATCCTGGGGTATTGTCTCGTGGGTAAAAATACAAAACTATCCATTTGCCGCTAAGGTCTCTTAGGCAAATCTCCTCGTGGTCTTGATTGGGTCTGCAAAAAGCGGGGGCATTATCACCGATAGTTAACATCATGGTATCCTATTTTTAATTTTTTTGTAGTATAACAAAATGAGCTTATAAAAAAAAGGATATAATGTGAGCCAAAACTGCAATAATCGAGATAACAGCATGAGAATGAGCGTAAAAGAGGCGATTGACCTCATCGAAAACGGTGACCTAAAAGAGCTAGGAGCGATGGCATTAGCCAAAAAACGAGAGCTTCATCCCCAAAAAATCACAACCTTTGTCGTCGATAGAAACATTAATTATACTAATATCTGTTGGGTCGATTGCAAATTTTGTGCCTTTTACCGTCACGAAAAAGACAACGATGCGTATGTGCTTAGCTTGGAGGAGATTGATACCAAAATTGATGAACTTTTGGCTATTGGCGGTACGCAAATCCTCTTTCAAGGGGGTGTTCACCCCAAACTTCGCATCGAGTGGTACGAAGATTTGATAGCCCATATCCACACCAAATATCCCCAAATCACCATTCACGGCTTTTCCGCCATTGAGATTGACTATATCGCCCGTATCTCCAAAATCTCGGTCGAAGAGACACTCACACGGCTTCATCACAAGGGCTTAGCCTCTATCCCAGGGGCGGGAGCGGAGATACTCAACGATAGAGTACGAGACATTATTGCCCCTCGCAAGATTGACAAAGATATTTGGCTCGATATTCACCGCAAAGCCCACAAACTAGGCATCAAATCGACGGCTACGATGATGTACGGCACCGTTGAAACGACTGCGGAGATTGTGGAGCATTGGGATGCAATACGCCAACTGCAAGATGAGACAGGGGGCTTTAGAGCCTATATTATGTGGAGTTTTCAAAGCGACAACACACACCTCAAACAAGAGTTTCCCGACATACAAAAGCAATCCTCCAACCGCTATTTGCGGCTTCTTGCGGTCTCTCGCCTCTTTTTGGATAACTTCAAAAATATCCAAAGCTCATGGGTGACACAAGGAAGCCATATTGGGCAAATGGCACTGCTTTTTGGGGCTAACGATTTGGGAAGTACAATGATGGAAGAAAACGTCGTCTCCGCAGCGGGAGCAAAAAACAGCATGAATCAAGAGGAGATGATACGTCTCATTCAAGATTTGAACGAAAACCCAGCCAAACGCAACACCGCATACGAAATCTTGGAGCGTTTTTGAGAAATATCATGAAATA
>DYTG01000036.1:11074-14331 GCA_020726085.1 Sulfurovum sp. | reverse complement strand
GGGGGGCATTATAGTATCGTAGTGATTAAAACCCACAAACATCAAGCCTTGGCGGAGGAGATTTTATCCAAAGATTTTCAATACAAAGCCCATCAAAAGGATATTTGTATATACGAATATTGTGTTTAAATAATCTTGAGTGTAGGACAACTTAGCTTTGAAGCGTTTTTCCTACGAGTTCATTGACCATTTTGGGGTTGGCTTTGCCGCTTGTGGCTTTGAGCACCTCTCCCACAAAAAAACCAAAGAGTTTGGTGTTCCCTGCTTTGTATTTGGCGACGTTATCGGGATTTTTGGCTATCACCTCATCGATAATGGATTGAAGGATTTGAGGGTTGCTTATTTGCATCCATCCTTTGATTTGGACGATGGTTTGGGGTGCTTCGCCGCTTTTTGCCATCTCTTCAAAAACCTCTTTGGCGATTTTGCTTGAGATGATCTCATCCTCCACCATCTTGATAAGCTGTGCCACCTCTTTGGCACCAAATTTAAGCTCTTTAAGGGTTTTGTCTTTGAGTTCTCTTGCTACTTCGTTGGCTACTGTATTGGCTAGAGGTATGGGGCTATTGAACTCTTCAAGGGTTTGGGCGTAAAAACTTGAGAGTCTCTCATCACGAGCCAAAGTATTGGCTATCTCGCTGTTTAATCCAAGCGTGTGGGTGTAGTGTTCAAAAAATGCGTGTTGGGCTTGACTCATGGGGACTACTTTACCATCGATTTGTACCTTTTTTTCCATTTTGTTGGGCTGTGTCGATTGAGCTTTTTTGCCCCACGACTCCTTGAGTCCTACGATTTTATTAAAGACGGGATGTTTGTCGCTATAATCTATAGGATCGGCGTAAAAATATCCCAAACGTTCAAATTGAAACCGTTCATCAAGCTTAGTATCAATCACGGCTGGTTCAATGAGGGCATTGCGAATGATTTTCAATGAATAGGGGCTAATATCCTCCGAACCTTTGGGCGATTCATCCTCGAAGAGTCTATCATAGAGCCTTACCTCTATCTCCTTGGCACTCTTTTCCTCTACCCATTGAATGGCACTTTTGACTTTAATACCGCTTCTATCTTCTCCGCTTTTGGAATTAGGGTAGTAGTGGGCTTTGAGTTGGATAATCTTACCCGTAGTATCTTTAATCACCTCTTTGCACTCGATAATGTAGGCGTGTTTGAGTCGTACGGGCTGGGTGGGCGTGAGACGATAGTAATCTTTGGGGGGATTTTCATCAAAATCCTCTCGTTCAATAAAAATCTCTTTCGAAAAGGGCAATAGACGCACCCCCTCTTTGGGTACATCCTCAGGATAATAAGAAGCTTCGAGTAGCTCACTCCCTTCGTAGTTTTCTATCGTGATTTTGAGAGGATTGAGTACGCACATGACACGTGGGGCTGCGAGATTAAGCTCATCTCGTATCGCAAATTCAAGCTGGGCTACATCGACGATAGAGTTGGCTTTGGCAATGCCTATAGTGTCGCAAAAATGGACAATCGATTGAGGTGTGTAGCCACGGCGACGATATCCCGCAAGGGTGGGCATACGAGGATCATCCCAACCGCTTACCAATCCTTTGTTTACAAGCTCCAAAAGTTTGCGTTTGCTCATGACGGTGTAGTTGATATTGAGCCTTGCAAACTCATACTGATAGGGGCGTTGCTGAGTGAGTCCTAAAGTATCAAGTATCCAATCGTAAATCACACGGTTGTTTTCAAACTCCAACGTACAAATAGAGTGCGAAATTCCCTCAATGTAATCTGAGAGACAATGGGCAAAATCATACATAGGATAGATACACCACGTATCGCCTGTACGTTGGTGTGAGGTGTGTCGAATGCGATAGAGTAAAGGATCACGCAACTGCATATTGGCAGCACTCATATCGATTTTGGCTCTTAGGACGTGTTGCCCATCAGCAAACTCCCCCTTTTTCATGCGTTCAAAAAGCTCTACATTCTCTTCTATGCTCCTAGTGGCATACTTGCTACGTTTTCCAGGCAAAGTGACACTGCCACGATACTCTCTAATCTCCTCTTCGCTTAGGCTATCAACATAAGCTTTGCCCATCTTGATGAGTTGCATGGCGTATTCATAGAGGCGTTCAAAGTAGTCTGAAGTGTAGCGAACTCCCCCCTCCCACTCAAATCCAAGCCACTCTACGGCATCTTTAAGTGCTTCGACGTATTGGGTATCTTCGGTCGTAGGATTGGTATCGTCCATGCGAAGATTGCACTCCCCGTGGTAGTCGTTGGCTATTCCAAAGTTGATACAAATTGATTTAGCGTGTCCTATGTGCGGGTAGCCATTGGGTTCGGGAGGGAAGCGAGTCACCACGTGTGTATATCGACCCGCTTTTAAATCCTCTTCCACTTTAGTGCGTAAAAAATCTTTGCTCTCGTTCATTGCCATTTAACCTTTTGATTTTGTAAGAGTGTATTTTATCCAATTAGTGCTTATAGAGCCTCTTTTAATACCTCTAGTGTAATCCCTTGTTTTGATACTCTAAAAATTATAATTCACAAAAACTCTCACATTTGTAAACGACTCGTCAGGGAAGCTTTTGTCTTCTATGTCGCTGTAGATGAGTTAGAGATTTAAGTTTTTGTTGTAGTTGTAATCAAGCGTAATATCGAGTTCGTTGATGGCTTGGAGGGCTTGGCGTTCTACACTAAGATGCGATATTCCAAAAGCTAGATTCTCTATTCCCACTACACCCAAATCAAATGAAGCACCAACCAACAAAGCGTTAGCATTGTCTCCGCCATTGACAACAGTAATATGCTCCCAACTCGTAAAAAAAGGTCCTCCACCAAAAAAGTTATCAGCAGCTTTTCCATCCACTTCATTGTAGGCAAGTGTTGTTGTCATTCCAAAGGGTTCATAAGTGGCTTCAAGGGATACCCCGTAGATGGTTGAACACTCCCCATTTTCGCAATCTTGAACGCTGTATTGCCCTGCTAATGTTACTTGTACCTCATTAACTTTAAGTTTATAATGCGTTTCAAAATAGCCCAATATTGCACTATCAAGCAGAGCATACAACCATGCTTTGAGCTTAAGATTTTCCAATCCTCCATAAACACCACCCAAAATATAAAATCCCTTATCATCATTGAGTTTCGTAAACTCCTGAGGTGTATCACTATCGACTCCACCCCATTTTGTCAAATAAGCACCTACTATTTTGGTATCGGAAAGCTCTTTGGAAGTTACTACAATCCCCTCAAAAGTGTTGGGAATCATACCCACATCGTCGCTGTTG
>DYTG01000036.1:0-10974 GCA_020726085.1 Sulfurovum sp. | reverse complement strand
TTTGGCTATTGTAAAAGGGTACGCCAATATTTTCTTTGTTGCTCAATGCGTTGGTGGTATAAAAAAGTAGCCCCAATGGCACTATCGTATTCATTAAGGGTATTATTTTTAAGGTTTTAATACCCCAAATCTCACATAACCGTTGTGTTTTAATTCCATAGCCTCAAGCATTATACTACTAAACAATGCCAAAACAAGAGTCTGCTTTTTCATCTTTGAGTCTCTTTGGGCATTTCAACTTCTATCAACCGCATCTCAGTTTGTCGCAATCCCACAAGGGTATCATCGACAAGAAGCTCTACGTTTTGTTTGCCTATAGCAAAGCCTCGCACCTCAATATCAGCTCCTTTGGCAAGTCCTAAGGATTGAAGTCGTAGCTTCAAATCTTTTTGGGCGTGAATATCCACCACTTTGGCTTTATCGCCAATATTCATATCTACAATGCTCATGTTTTTCCTTTTTTATTTAATTTAACGTCAAAACAAACACGTCCGTTTTGACGGCATAGACACAAGTGTCCCTACGCCCCTCCCCCAAAAAAAGCTACGAAAAACAGAGTTTTTCGAGATTTGTAGAGGTTGCAAGTTTTTACGTTATGATTACTAAAACTCTGTAGGTTACAAAACTCAATACCCACGCACTACCCGTTGTAAATACAAAAAGATAGCCCAAATATTTCCAACTTCCCGCTTCTCGCACAAATACCATTGAGGCGGCCAAACAAGGTAGGTAGATCATAACAAAAACGATAAATGCCATCGCAGCAGGAAAGCTTATGTTTTGACGTAGCTGCTCTTGCAAATTGACACTCGTCTCATCGCTCTCTCCTATTGCATAGAGTATTCCCAGTGTCGAAACCACCATCTCTTTGGCGGCCAATCCCGTTTCCAAAGCAACCGCCATCTTCCAATCCATTCCCAAAGGCACGACCAAAGGCTCGGTAAATTTACCGATAATGCCCAAATAACTACCCTCAAGCAGTTTCATTTGCAACTCATTAGCCAAAGCCACCTTTGTCTCTTCCTCTTTTGCGTTTTCAATTTTTGTGTTGTAACGTGCTTCAAGCACCCTGTTTTTGGGATAGTTACTCGCAAACCAAATAAGCATAGAAGCCAACAAAATAAACGTTCCTGCCTTTTTGAGATAGGAGAGTGCTTGTATGTAAACCGTATGCCAGATGAGCTTCAAAGAGGGTAAACGATACTTTGGCATCTCCATAACAAAGGGCTCATCCTCGCCTTTAAATACCAAAAAATGCAACACTTTAGCTCCAATTAGCCCCAATAACGCCCCAGTGATATAGATGAGAAACAACACATTACCCGCACTGCTTGAAGCAAAAAAGGCAGAGACAAACAAGACATAAATAGGCAATCTCGCCCCGCAACTCATAAAGCCAATGATAAAGAGTGTAAGCAATCTATCCCGTTCATTCTTGAGTGTGCGTGCTGCCATGTAGGCGGGTACGGAGCATCCAAAGCCTGTCACAAGCGGGATAAAGCTCTTGCCATGGAGTCCAAATTTGTGAAAAAACCCATCAAGCAAAAACGCCACACGGCTCATATAACCCGTGGTTTCAAGCAGTGCGATACCGACAAAAAGGATAATAATATTGGGCAAAAAAAGCACCACCGCTCCCACGCCTGCAATCATCCCATCGGCTACCAATTGCCCCAAATTGCCCTCACCCAGTATAAATTTGGCCTGTTCTCCCAAATAGGCAAAAAAGGTATCAATATACTCCATAGGAATAGCCCCTAGCTCAAAGGTAAGCTGAAACAATCCCCACATAAAAAAGAGAAATATAGGGATTCCTGCGACTTTATCGATCAAAACATTATCAATCTTTTGCGTAAGGTTGGTAGCTCGCATACTTTTGGTACTCATTACCTCCATTTTGGCTCCTTTGGCAAAGGCAAAATACTCATCGCTAAAGATTTGGGTTATATCTTGGGTGTTGGTATGAAGATAGATGTGTGTTTTGGCTTCACGGATAAGGGGGGCTATCTCCATCCAGATGGGTTTATCATGGATTAAGGCATAGGCTTCTTTGTCTTCTTGCAACAACTTAATACTCATTTGACGATAGCTATAAGGTGAGACAAATTTTTTGGCTTTGAAAAAAAAGTTAAGCTTTGCAATCTCTTCTTCCATAAAATCACTATAGATGACTTTAGAAGGAGTGTTTGGGCTATTGTGAGCTTTGATAATAGCGCTTTTAAGCTCCCCTATCCCTATCTTTTTGTTGGCACTGGTTTTGATGCACGGTACACCCAAAATAGTGGAGAGTTGTTTGTTATCTATCTCAATCCCCTCTTTGTTGGCTTCATCTATCATATTGAGGGCCACGACTACTTTTTCGCCCATCTCAAGGAGTTGGGTTGTAAAGGTGAGATTGCGTTGGAGATGGGTAGAATCGACTACATTAATTATCACATCGTACTCATCGCTCAACAAAAAGCTTCGAGTGACTTTCTCTTCTATCGTATAATCCGTAAGCGAATAGGCTCCTGGCAAATCAATAATATCAACACTGTAATCTTGACAACTCACCTTATCGTAAAATCTAAAATTGATTTGTGTCTTTTCGACCGTGACCCCCGAAAAGTTGCCTACTTTGAGTTTGGCATTGGAGATGGCGTTGATGAGTGAACTTTTGCCTACATTGGGCTGACCTGCAAGAACCACCTTGATTGTGTTCATACCCTCTTCCTTCTTTTATTTTAATAATGATAATAGTTATCATCTTTTGAATACTACACTTTTTTTGTGAAAGTTTGCTTAAAATTGCTGTTTTTAAATCAAATGTAGGATTTTTTTGTGTGCTAGATTGCGGTGTGCGTTAAACGCACACTATCTATTTGAAATTCCCAAATACCAACGGAGCTTTGAGATCGAGTTGTTTGAGCGATGCAATAACAGCTTGAAGGTCATCAATGCTTTTGCCACTCACTCGTACCTCGTCGCCTTGAATACTGGGTGTGACTTTGAGTTTGAGATCTTTGATGGCTTTGACGATCTTTTTGGCTTCATCTTTTTCGATGCTATCGACGATTTTGTACACCACTTTGAGATTGCCACCGCTTACTCCCTCGCTTTTGATCTCTTCGAGCGATTTCCCTGCGATATTGCGTTTGATGAGTTTGGATATTAAAATATCTTTGAGTGCGTCAATCTTTTGTTCGCTTGAAGTGGTGAGATTAAGCGTTTTTGCCTTTTCGTTGAGTTCAATTTCGGCTTTGATACCTTTAAAATCAAAACGGGTAGCGAGTTCTTTTTGTGCCATAATGACAGCGTTTTTCATCTCTTGCATATCAAGTTTAGCGGATATATCAAAATAGTGTTCTTTTGCCATGGAGTCTCCTTTGTTAGATGGGTAAAAGTATATCGACTAAGATAAATGCAAAAAAAACAAAACCCAAATAGCCATTTACGGTAAAAAAGGCTTTGTCGATTTTGGTAAAATCTTTTTGCACCAAATAGTGTTCGTAGCCTAGCATGGCGATACTAAAGCCAATAGCCACCATAGCAAAAGCCCCCAAATGAACCTCGCAAACAAAAAGTGACCAAAAAGTAATCGTTAGCACATGAAAGCCTTGGGCTAACCACAGAGTATAGGTAGCTCCTAGCTTGGAAGGTATGGAGTGAAGATTGTGCTCTCTATCAAACTCCATATCTTGGAGCGAATAGAGCAAATCAAACCCCGCTACCCAAAACATCACGCCAATAGCTAGATAAATCGACCAAAGCGTAATGGAGTTGCTCACTGCTACCGCCCCTGCAATAGGAGCAAGACCCAAACTCACACCCAGCACCAAATGTGCTAAAGAGGAGAAGCGTTTAAAGAGCGAATAGAGTCCTAGTATCATCAAAATAGGCAAGGAGAGCTTAAAAGCCAAATCATTAATAAGATAGGCAACGCCAACAAACACCAACGCATTAATGACAATAAAACCTAGCATCTCACGAGGGGTTACCCGTCCATCGACTGAGGGGCGATGGGCAGTGCGGGGATTGAGTGCATCAATGTCACGATCAAGGTAGCGATTGACTCCCATAGCGAAGTTTCTAGCGCTTAGGGCAGCTAAGAGTCCCAAAAGCAAAAGCCTCCAGCCAAACCATCCATTGGAGGCTACAACCATCGCCACAAAGATGAAAGGCAACGAAAACACAGAGTGTTTAAACATGACCAATTCATTGAATGTGTGAAGATATTTGAGCATCAAAAGAGCCTAAGGATGAGGGATTTTGAGTTTGCTATTGAGACTGAATGCAATCAAAATCACAAAAAAAGCGACAAGGTAGCTACTCGTAATAATCCCATAGGCAAAAAGCAGATACAAAATCCACAACAAAATCGCCCCTAGCGGTGTAGGAACGCCCTCGAAATATTTGGAGACTTTGCCCACCTGAACTTTGAGATTAAAGGCTACCAAACGTCTAAGACCACTAATAATATAAAAGATAAATACCAATCCAATCAAAAGCTCTTGGATTGTATCGGTTTGGTTGAGTGTGATGGCATAAAAGACCAAAAAGGAGGGCATAATGACAAACGAGACAAAATCGGCAAAACTATCAAGCTGTATCCCAAACTCTGTTGAGAGGTTGAATTTTCGTGCTACTTTTCCATCGGCTATATCAAAAGCTCCCGCAATCCATGCAAAAACAATAGCCGTAAAAAAATCTCCCTTGACAGTGAAATAGATAGCGATTACCCCACAAGCGATATTGCCAAAGGTAATTAAATTGGCAGCATTAAAATGGCTGTTTTTATCCATCAAAAACATCAATACAATCCTTACTTTAAAACAGTAATTTTATCTTATTTGAAATTAGGTACGGTTTAAGCGTGACTATATCACCCCATCCATGGACGGAATAGTCGAGGCATCAATGATTTTGATTTCAAACTTTTTGGGTTGGGAGATAGTATAGATGGAGTTTTTGGATAGATAGAGTGATCGATTGGAGGAGATAGTGAGCGTGTTGTGTTGATACTCCAAATCAATAATCGCATCTTTGGCATCTTCGTAGAGGGCAATACTAAGGGCGTAGCAAAAATTGAGTACTTTAAAACTGCTCTTTTTGGGCAACAAATCTCTATAGTAGCGATAGTGAGTCGATTTTTTAACATCTTTGCCTTGCATAAGCAACAACATGGAGATAAGCACAATGGATTTGTGGCGGTATTGGTAGCTCAACTCTTGCGATGCGATATAAAAAGCATGCTCGTTGGTGTGATAGATAGTAAGCGATTTGCCGATATTGGAGAGCTTAATGGCACTGGCTAACTCCATGGAGTAGTCTCTATCTTCATCCATCTTAAGGTTGTATCGCAATAAATTGTAAAGCTTCAAAGCACGACCGATTGCATTGTCGTAACGTTTTAAGGTTTTGTCAAAGCGATCTTGCATGGAGATGATGCTAGGATTGATAGAGGCAGGAAAGCGGTAGTTGTAATTTTGGAGCAATTTGGATAAAAATATCCCTTCACGCACCCCTACACCGCTTGTAATCACCTCTTTTGCCTTGATTGCTTCGAGAATGGAGACAAAAATAAGCGTACCCTCACGAATGGTATCAAAGCGATCCTCTTTGAGATAGAGCCTTGCTAATCCCTCCAAATCACTGTGAATGATGGTATCAAAGTAGCTTGATTGCTCTTGAAGGGCATAACTAAAGGCGTGAAGTTTTTTAAGCGGATAGGACTTTTTTGTCATAATGGCTTTGCTTAAGGTTCGAATAGTGCCACCCATCCCAATAGCACTTTGATGGTGAAAATGCTCAGGAATGCGTGCTATCTCTTGGTCGATAAAGTTTTGCATCTCCTCTGGGCCTTTGCCTTTGTCACGAAAAAGCTCTTTGAGACGAACACCGCCCAAATTAAGCGAGATAGTATCGACTACCTTGCCCATCTTCAACAAAGACATATCGGCCGAACCCCCACCAATATCAATGGTAATACCGCTTTGAATAGGCAAAAGGTTAAGCGCTGCAATGGAGCCGTAAAATGCCTCTTTGCCACCATCAATGACATCAATCTCAATGCCTATGTTTGCTTTGATCCAATCAATAAACTCTTTGGCATTGGGAGCATCACGCAGTGCAGAGGTTGCTACACAATAGATATGCCCCACATCGTATTCACGAATCGTTTGCATAAAGCTATCAAGTGCTTGATAGGCACGGGTAATGCCAATGGCTTGAAGCCTCCCACTGTTTTGATAGGCTCCCTCACCAATGCGTACACGACTTTTTTGTTCGCATATAATATGAAAGCCAAATTTACTACTGCGTTCAAAAATCACCAAACGCGCGGAATTGGAACCAATGTCAATAACAGCCGTGTGCTTTTCTGGCTCCATAAAGAGACTCTACTCCTCGTCTTGGAGTTGTTGAAACTTAAATTTAAGTTCATCAATCGTTTCAATATTATCAGAGTCAGGCACAATGCAATCAACGGGGCATACCGCAATACACGATGGGTCATCGTAGTAACCAACACACTCTGTACATCTATCGGGGTCTATGATATAGATGGGATCATTTTCTTCAATTGCGTCATTGGGACACTCCTCTCTACAAGCGTCACAAGCGATACATTCATCATTAATTAATAGAGCCATTTTATCCTCTGTTTTTAAAATTTTATGATTTATATCTCATCAAAGCTTATTGTTTTATTAAATCTATCAATAATATGAACGATATTTTTGCATAATGTGTAATTTTTTGAAGTTTTAAGAACAATAAAAGAGAGTATTTATCCTCTATTTGTTTTGAGTGGTCTCAATGGGAATGCACTCAGCAAAGGGGTTAATTAATTGTCTTCAATAATCATCCACACAAGAGGCTTCTTTTGGAGTATTTATAGCCAAAAATCTGATGGTGAATTTTCCAATGCAGAAATTTTGAAGTGCATACCATCAACTATTGAGTCTTTTGTGACTATCTTGTAACTCTTTTTGAATACACTATGAAAAAATTTCATAACAATTGGAGAGCATCATGCGAGGTATGACAAGACGAGAGTTTATCAAGGTTTCAGGTGCGGTGGCTTCGACCATTCTTATCTCTACAGGTTTAGTGGCTTGTGGTAGCAATTCAGACAATAACGCAACAAGCGATGCAACCAATCAACCAACCACGCTTCGCATCGCTTTCAATCATGGGGTAGCCAGTGGTGACCCTTTGGCTACTAGTGTGATTATTTGGACTCGTGTGACACACCTTGAGGCACTCCAAGGCGATATTGAAGTCGCTTTTGAAGTCGCTACCGATAAGACGTTTGCAAACCTTGTGCATAATGGCATCTACACCTCCAACCAAGCGAGTGATTTTACCGTCAAAGTCGATGCACAAAATCTTCAAGCAGGTACAACCTACTACTATCGATTTAGCTCCAACGGCGTAACTTCACCCATTGGCAAAACCAAAACACTCCCTATCGACAATCCAGAACAAATCAAAATGGCACTCTTTACCTGTGCTAATTACCCCAATGGATATTTCAATGTCTATACCGAGGCAGCCAAAATAGAAGATTTGGACGTAACGCTTCATTTGGGGGATTATATTTACGAATACGGGATGTACGAAAACGATGATTTTGATGCCAAAGTACCCGCTTATGCAACCTCCAAAGCCATTGAGATTGGCAGAGAATTACCTCAAGACAACAACAAAGAGTTGCTTTGCCTCGAAGATTACCGCAAACGTTATGCACTCTACCATACCGATAGCGGCACACAAGCCATTCATGCAGCAGCTCCTATGATAGTAATATGGGACGACCATGAAGTAGCCAATGACACCTACAAAGAGGGTGCTCAAAATCATGATGAGAGTGAGGGAAGCTTCACACAGCGAACACACGATGCATTGCAAGCCTATTTTGAGTGGCTACCTATTCGCACTATTAAAGACAAAAAAGCTATCTATCGTCGTTTTGATTTTGGAGGATTAGTATCGCTTTATATGCTTGAAACCCGTCTCTTTGGGAGAGATAAACAGCTTAGCTACAGTAGCTATTTTGACGCTCAAGGCAATTTTGATGCTCAAACTTTTCAAAGCGACATTGGAAGCCCAAAACGCACCATGTTGGGAGCTACTCAATTGGAGTGGTTGCAACAACAAATGGCAACCTCAAACGCCACATGGCAACTGCTAGGACAACAAGTATTGATGGGCAAAATGTACCTACCCTCCGAGTTGCTCATGGTCATCTCACAACTAGAGGGTGCTACAGGCGAAACCAAAACGGCACTTTTAACCCAACTCAACACACTTTTGGGTGAACTTGTCACCATCAAAACACGAATGTTGCAACAAGATGCGACACTCACCCAAGAGGAAATAGCACGAGTAACTACCGTACTTCCTTACAATTTGGATGCGTGGGATGGATATTTTATGGAGCGTGAAACGATTTTTGGTACAGCTAAGGCGTTGGGCAAAAAGCTTGTCGTAGTTGCGGGAGATACTCACAATGCGTGGGCTAATAATCTTCGAGACTACAAGGGTGAAGTTGTCGGAGTCGAGTTTGCTACCCCCTCCGTTACCTCTCCAGGGCTTGAAGAATATGCGGGGTTGAGCGATGTTATGATGGCGGCACAATTTGAAGGAGCGATTGATTTGCTAATCGATGACCTCAAATACCTTAACGCTTACGATAGAGGCTTTATGACGCTCACTTTTGATGCTACGCAAGTAAGTGCCAATTGGTACTATGTAAACAGTTGCGATTCCACAGAATATAGCCTAAACACTCATAGAGCCAAAACTATCACAGTAGCCAACACTACAGGAGCTTTGAGTATTTAAGGAGCGTTGAGAGAAAAGTTACTCAGTATAAAACTTTTTATTGATAATTATATGATATAATCTTGTTTAATAATTTTGTAAAGGATTAAGAAAAAATGAGTTCATCCGACTCTTATAATAGGCGTACCTCAACGATTACTTTTGTGAGGTACGCACAATGACCTTGTTGCTCACTTATCTATTTGCTACACTGTTTATCTCTTTTTTGTGTTCGGTTCTTGAGGCTGTTTTGCTCTCAAGTACCTCTCATTATATTGAAACTTTGGCAAAAGATGGCGATACCAAAACCTCTAAAATGCTAAAAGATCTCAAGTCAAACATTGACAAACCCATATCTTCAATCTTAACCCTCAATACCACTGCTCATACCATGGGAGCCGCAGGTGTAGGTGCACAAGCTCAAATTTTATTTGGCAATGAGTGGCAAGCTTTGATTGCGTTTATTTTAACTCTATTGATTCTCTATTTTTCAGAGATTATTCCCAAAACAATCGGTGCAATTTATTGGAAAAATCTTTTGGTTCCTGCTGCTTATATCATATCCTTTATGATTAAAATTACCTATCCTTTGGTTTGGTTTTCAGGTTTGATAACAAGCTACATCTCAAAAAACAAAAAAGAGGAGATCAATTTCTCACGAGATGAGATTATGGCAATTGTCTCTATGGGCGAAAAAGAGGGTTCTATCCAATCCAAAGAGAGCCTTTTAATCGAAAATCTCTTAAAGCTCAAAAACATAAAAACAAAAGCCATTATGACACCTAGAAGTGTCGTTTTTGCACTCAATGCCGATATTACCGTCCAAGAAGCTATCGAAGAGGATAAAATGTACATTCACTCAAGAATACCCATTTACAACGAATCCATTGACGATATTATAGGCGTTGTCTTTAATCAAACGATTTTGGAAGAGAGTGTTGAAGAGAGAGACCAAACGCTTCTAAGAGACATTACCGTTGCGGTTCATAAGATTTCAGAAAATGTTCCCGTTTCGGTACTCATAGACCTCTTTGTGAAACGCAAAACGCACCTATTTGTCGTTCACGATAGCTACGGGCAAACCAGTGGCGTTGTAACACTCGAAGATGCGATAGAGACGCTTTTGGGCGTAGAGATAGTCGATGAGATGGATGAAGTTGAAGATATGCAAGTTTTAGCAAAAGACAAAAGCAAACGATTTCAAGATAAGTTATTGGTCGAAAAGAAAAGATTGCAAAATTTAGATTCATCGAAAAAAAATTAACATTTATTTGCACACTTAACAATTATCTCTCAAAAAGGAACGTAATGAAATTTGTAGGAGCGCATGTAAGCAGTAGTGGCGGAGTCGATAACGCACCACTAAACGCCATGGAGATAGGAGCAAAAGCCTTTGCACTCTTTACCAAAAACCAACGCCAATGGGTGGCCAAACCACTTGAAAGCAAAACCATTGATAAGTTTTTGACAAATCTTGAAAAAAGCAGGATTTTGCCCAAACATATTTTGCCTCACGATAGCTATTTGATCAATCTGGGACACCCAGAGAAAGAGCAACTCGAAAAATCACGCCACGCTTTTATCGATGAGTTGCAACGTTGCCAACTCTTGGGGCTTGATAGACTCAATTTTCACCCAGGTAGCCATTTGGTCAAACTATCCAAAAAAGAGCCTCACTACGCTCAAACGTTGCAAGAGATAGAGGATAGTTGCCTTAAAGTTATAGCCGATTCGATGAATAGAGCCATTAAGGCGACGAAAAACTCCTCCGTCAAACTTGTCATTGAAAACACCGCAGGACAAGGGAGCAATCTAGGCTATCGCTTTGAACATCTAGCCAAACTCATTGAACTAGTCGAAGATAAAAGCCGTGTGGGAGTTTGTCTTGATACCTGCCACACTTTTACTTCAGGATACGATTTACGCACCCACGAGGCGTATGATGCTACCATGGCAGAGTTTGAGAAAATCGTAGGATTTAAATACCTAATGGGAATGCACATCAACGACTCCAAACCCGCCCTTGGCTCACGCGTCGATAGACACCACTCGCTAGGCGAAGGGGAAATTGGCTGGGATACCTTTGGATTTATCATGAACGATAGTCGTATGGATGATATACCTTTGATACTCGAAACCATCGACGAATCGCTCTGGGAAAAAGAGATT
>DYTG01000161.1 GCA_020726085.1 Sulfurovum sp. | reverse complement strand
ATTTTGTGTTTGATATGAAATCTAGGTTTTTGAGAGAAGTCTATTTATGTTATAATTACCAAAGTGTCAAAAAGGAGAACGCATGGGAGCGATAAAGCATTACAGTTACGATGATTATGCACAGTGGAAAGGCGATTGGGAGCTAATTTACGGCTATCCTGTAATGATGACTCCCTCTCCTGTCATTACGCATCAAATGGTAGCAGGTAGCATATACGCAGAACTTTACGATGTGCTAGAGGAGTGCAAAGAGTGCATGGTTTTGATGGAGCAAGATTGGAAGATTAGCGATGAGACCGTGGTGCGTCCCGATGTAGTAGTAATATGCAATGAGCCTCATGAGGAGTACATTACCAAAACGCCCAAAATTGTAGTAGAGGTAGTCTCCAAAAGCTCTGCCAAACGGGATGAAACCACCAAATATGAACTCTACAAAAAAGAAAAAGTACCCTATTATATCATCGTCTATCCCCATGACCTCAAAGCCAAAATATATAGACTAGAGGATAAAAAATACTCCAAAGTAGGTGATTTTGGCGATGAAATTGCCTATTTGGATGAGTCAAACGAGTGCAAAACCCAAATTGGTTTTGAGAGAGTCTTTAGACGATTGAGAGGCAAGAGGTGAATAGGGTAAATTTTGATCGTATCAAAAAAGAGTGCTTTTGGGAGTATAATATGAGCGATGAAGATATCAAACGCTTAGCAATGAGTGATAATCCTCAAGAGCAGAAATTTATCTTTGAAAAGATACTGCTCAATAGCTCTGCGATGTTTCGAGATTTAAAACTCTTTGAACAAAAGCGACTCAAAGGACTCATTGATGGTTATCAAGTGCCGACATTCAATCACGACTACGCCTTCAAACGCAAAAATATGGCGGAGGTTTACTTTTTAAACAAGCCCTTATTGGTGGATGAGCTAAGATGGATAGTATAAATTATAGTGAGCTTTACACGCTTCAAGATGAGGCGATGGAAATTGTTTTTGCTTGTGAAAATATCTTTTATCTCACAGGAGGAACTTGTCTTAGCAGATTTTATCAAGCCAAGCGATACTCGGATAATTTGGATTTTTTTACCCATGATGCACGAGCTTTTTACCGTGCGGTGCGAGAGATTAAAATAGCACTATCAAAAGCATTTAAGCTAGTAGAAGAGGTATCTTCCAAAGATTTTGTACGTTTACGGATAGATAATAGGTTGCAAGTTGATTTTGTGCATGATAGAGTAATGCGTTTTGGGGAGCTTTGTTATCTTGATAATGGATATATTATTGATAATTGTGAAAATATTTTAGCCAATAAGTTTACGGCAGTAATGGGTCGTGATAGTGCCAAAGATATTTTTGATATCTATCTCATTGATAAATACTACACTTATGATTATCAAGAGATATTAAAAATTGCTCATCAAAAAGCAGAGTTTAGGGATGATGATTTGTTAATTCGACTCAAAAGCTTCCCATTGTCTCTGCTTAAGAGCATTATTTTAATAGATAAAAATTTTTTAGATAGCTTTGAGCAAGAGTTTGTAAAAACAATTGCCAAGATAGAAGAATCCATTGATGCACACTAAATCCATAGATTTCTCCAAATATTCGAGCATTAAAGTAGGTTCTATTGCTGATGTGATGGTCATTGAAAAAGGCGACACTATCCCCCAAGAGCCTTACATTATAGGAGGAGCCAACAATCTACTCCTCTCTCCCCATCCGCCCCCGCTTATGATGCTGGGCAAAGATTTCGATTTTATCACTACGGAGGGCAATGAACTCATCGTAGGTGGGGCTACCAAAAGCGGACGCATTTTTAGCTTCGTCAAAAAGCACGATATTGCAGGGCTTGAGTTCCTATCGCATTTGCCAGGTACTTTGGGAGGGCTTGTGGCGATGAATGCGGGACTCAAATCCTATGAGATATTTAATGTTTTAAACTCCCTCACTATCGCCAACGGTGAAATCAAAACCTCACTTCCCAAAGATGCCATAAAGCACGGTTACCGCTTTGCTCAAATCAATGGGGTGGTGATAGAGGCACGGTTTGAGCTTCGCAGGGGCTTTGATGCCGCACTTATAGAAGAGTTCAAAGCCATGCGTACCAATCAGCCCCCACAACCCAGCGCAGGGTCAGTATTCAAAAATCCCCAAGGCGACTACGCAGGGCGACTCATCGAAGCGGTGGGACTCAAAGGCACAAGAGCAGGAGATATGGCATGGAGCGATATACACGCCAACTTTTTGGTCAATCTAGGGGGTGGGTGCTTTGAAGATGCTTTGTATTTGATAAATCTAGCCAAGCAACGCGTCAAAGAGGGCTTTGGTATCGAGCTTCACGAGGAGATAGAGATTTTGCAATAAACTCCTCTTGTCATTGCGAAGCACGAAGCAATCTCAAATATTATGGATTGCTTTACTAGCGTTTGCAATGACGCAATTCTTCACACCTGCCGTTATTTCACACTCTCGAAGAGGTAGAACGAGAAGAGTTTTACATAGAGCTTAAAGTAGAAATTAAAATGCTTTGGCTGGTTTGAAGTGACTCTATTTAAGTTTTTTGGTTTGTTTTAATTTTGTTATAAGTTAAAAGGTGTTAAAATCTCAATTAGAAATCTCAGGAGTGGGATTTCGCGCGAAACTAACTCAATTCAAACAAAAAAGGATAAAATGATGAAAAAAATCATTACTTCAGCTGCAGTAGCAGCAGCTTTAACAACAGGTGC
>DYTG01000002.1 GCA_020726085.1 Sulfurovum sp. | reverse complement strand
ACTACTTGCATAATAAGGCAAAAGTGATTTCAAAGCTAAGAGATTATCCCCTTTGATAATCATATTCTCTGTATCCACATCGCCTATCTCTTCAAGGCATTCAATCGTTTTGTAGGGGATATTTTTGTGATGATTTACAACATCTTCTTTCCCCATCCAGTCAATATACGGCATAAACTCCCTTTTGATTTAAATAAATTTTATCCTATTGTTTTCTCATTCTTTCACCAAATCCAAAAGAGATTGTTTAAAATAGTTGCTTCATGCCCTTAGATAATGAGAACGAGGGCAACAACTACCTCTCATAATCAACCACCCTAGAGTACTCCGTGGCGGCTTTGATAAACTCTACGACTTTGAGATGTGCGGGGTGGATGGCATAGGCGTTTAGAGCCTCTTGGGTATCAAACGTAGTTGTAATGACAAGATCCATCGAACGCTCTTGGTTGGAGAAATCTTTGCCTATCTCTATGGAGTTGAGCGTTGGTACGCTGTAAGCCAAATCGCTAAGCATTTGAGTTGCTTTATTGATGTGTGCTTCTTTGTTGGTTTTGTTAAATTTAAACATTACAATGTGAATAATCACGATTTTTCCTTTTCGTAGAGTATTGGGGTGCTAAAATCAAAGCCAAATTTTGATCCTCTATCCTCTTGGCTTTGGATTTGGAGCTTCCATCCGTGCATTTTGAGGATATTTTTGACAATCGAAAGTCCCAATCCCATTGAGTTGTCCCAATCATGGTCACCTGTACGGTAAAACTTCTTGGTTACCTTTTTGATTTTGGTAGGAGAGATACCTATTCCTTGGTCGATAACAAAAATAGAGACATTGTCGATACGAACCCATACTTTTTCTTTGGAGTATTTTAGTGCATTTTCGATTAAATTTTTCAATACAATCTCTATCATGGTGCGATCAGCCCTCATCTTGATGCTCTGGGGTGTCTCAATGGCAACCTCACGCTCTTTGTATTTCTCTTGGAGTTGGGTAATGGTATCTTGGGTAAGTTTAAACAAATCAAAATGGGAGATTTGCAACTGCATTTGTCCGCTCTCAAAGTGATTCCAGAGTAGCAAACGACTCAAAATCTCTTCAATTTTGGTTGAATTGTTGTAGATTTTTTGCAAAAACTTCTTTTTGAGTACAGGGGCTATCATCTCATCTTCGATAAGCGTTTGCGAGTATCCCATAATCGAGGAGATAGGATTGCGAAACTCATGTGCAATGGCGGCTAAAATGTCGCTGCGTTGTTGATTTTTGATTTTGAGTTTGAGATTGTATTTTTGTTTGTCACTGTAGCGTTTACGGGCTTGTCTGAGTATCTCAATGAGGTTTTGGTTGATATTTTCAAACTCACGGGTGAAAAAAAAGGTATGATTATCGGGGTCGCTGTTGTCTGTAAGTTCGACAAGGTGGCGATTGATACGGTTGAGCTTAAACTCCAATCGCTCAATCATAATATAGACAGCATAAATAAGAATGCTAAGTGCAACCGTTAAAAACAACAAATCAAGTACGATATAACGCTCAGGGAAAACAATAGAGGCAAATATCCCTGCAATGATGATAATAAAAATAGCAATACTAATCACTCGTGCCATTACATATTCGGTTAATTTGGGTTTTTCAAACATTCCACCCCTCCCTAAAGAGCTTTGGCAACTCCGATAATTATCGAAGCACTCATCACACCCGCAGCAATTCCCGCTAAAATATCATCGCCCATGACACCCAAACCCCCCTTGATTTCTCTATCAATCCACCCTATCGTCGAGGGTTTCCATATATCAAAGAGCCTAAAAAGAGCAAAACTTAGCACAATAGCAAAGGGCTTGGCATAGGCAAAGGAGTGTTGTTCAAGCGTTGCATAGGCTATCATAAGCGTTATCCATATCCCTACGGCTTCATCAATGACGATCTCTTTTTGATCATGTTTGCCTGTCAATTTTTCGTATTTATTGATTTCAAGCACTCCAATAATCGTCACAGCAAACGTAAGCATAAAAAGCGAATCCATACCCAAATAGTACAACACAACAACCCCAAAAGGCAAAGCCGCCAACGTCCCAAAAGTACCAGGTGCCTTGGGTGCTAGACCTGAACCAAAAAAGGTAAGAAATAGTTTTTGTACGTTCAATCAAGACTCCTTTAGCTTAACGATGTCGTTTTATACAGCTCCATAAGCTTGATATAAAACTCCTCTTCCTTTTTCTCTTCGATGAGTCCATTATCGGGCATAAGTGAGTAGTAGAGATCAAGTAGGTTCTCAAAGCGATTGGGAAAAAGTGCCACTAGGATACTCGCACTCACCTCTTTGCGTACCAAGATAGTAGGAGGAATGATACCGCTTTGGATAAGCTTCATGATCGAATCGGAGTGGTAGTGGACATGGTGGTGTTGCCCATGAGGGCAGGTTTGGAGACTCACCAAAGTGTTGCAAATATTGCAATAGACGTACTCATCGACCATCTCAATCTCTATATCAATGGTTTTGAATGTATCAAAAATGGTATTGAATCCATCTTTATCGAAGTGCAGCCCCAATCCCGCGTGGTTTCTTCCTACTACGAGCTTATTGCATCCGTAGTTTTTGGCAAGTAGGGCATCCAAAATCAGCTCATTGTATCCTGCAAAGATATAGGTATTTTCAAAAGGTATCACAATGACTTTGTCACGAGGCAAATAGTTGTCGATAAAGGCATTGAGGGCCTTTTCACGAATAGCGTAATCAAGCCCCTCTTTAGTGAAGGGTTTACGCAAAAAGATAATGAGTAAATCGCAACCGTTGAGCGTTTGGCGTATCATGCGTTCATGCGCACGATTGAGCGGATTGGCAGCGAGCATTATGGCGGATATTTTTTTAGCTCCCGTTCGCTCTATCACTTGCGTGACTTTGTATTTGGTATCGCTTATCATGGGATACTCCACACGGTATTTGCCGCACAACGCCCGTTCACCTAGCCGTGCCATGGTATTTTTGACTCCAGGATGCGAGGGGTCGCTTGTGCCGTAGATTCGGTGGAGACGTTGGGTAGGGTCGATGGCAAAGGTCTCTTGCACCTGAAGCTCTCCTACTTTTTTCTTATTGGAAACCAAATCGATGGTTTGAGCTTTTTTGAGCTTTGCCAATGTTTTTTTGTTTTGCGTTCCACTAGGAGCCAAAATAAACGAAAAAGGAAACGGAACGCCTTTGAATATTTTGGTCTCATTGACCTTATCAGCTTGGGCTTTGCTCATAAGCCCCTCCACAGGAGCAATAAGCCCCTCTTGTACGAGTGCCAAAGTCGATAGGGCTTCAGTATCGATATAAATTGAACTATTTTTTCTTGAAGATTCCATACTTCTTTCTCTTTTCCCATAAACTTTTGCGTGATATGCCTAATTGTTTGGATAGCTCTGTATCGGGAAATTGATATTGAAAATTGGTAACGATGAATTTAACATAGTCGTCAATGGTTAATATCTCATTTTGATCGTAGAGCTTTGATTCACTGATGATAGAGACACAACGATAGGGTGTCTCCACGCCAGAAGTGGTTGATATAATAAAATTATACCCATCTAATGTTTTAAAGAGTTGGGTTTTTTCAACTTTTTTGAGAATTTCTATATCGCAAATATAAAGCATGTATTGGGGGTTGCTTTTTTCTATCATTTTGACCCAATTGGGATGGGTGAGTGGAATATAGATAAGGGTGTAGTTGTGGGCTTTGGCGTAATCAAAAACTATCTTATCGGCAAGGCGTTGGTAGTTGGTCTCAATGACAAGCGGTAGTCCAACACTATCAATATCAAAATTGTACGTCAATTCTTTGAGTAAATTATCGGTATAAGATACAAATAGTTCTCCTTTGATTTGATGCTTTTGATACTCTTGATAGTGGTTGATTTTGCGTAACAACTCTTCGATTTTAAAGGGCTTAACGATATAATCCTTGGCTCCTAGTTCCAAAGGTTCGCTTACGGTGTTGTTGTTGATGTAATTGACCATCAAAATGATGATTTTGTTTTTAAATTTGGTAATAAGCGGAAAGAAGTTTTGCCCAGGGAGATTGGTAGAGAGCAGATAGATATCCCCACTAGACTCCAACGCCTCCTTGACGGTAGTAAAAATCTCGGTATTAAATCCGCTATCAAGAAGCTTTGAAGCGATACTTTGAGCCAAATAAAGCTCATTTTCTACTATTACTATTTTCATATCTTACTCCAATCAAAATAGTGTAGATTGGCAACAGCTTGTACCATTACTCCCTCTTTTCGTCCCACAAAGCCCAGTTTTTCCGCTGTGGTAGCTTTGATATTGATGTAGCGTTTTTCGATTGCTAGGAGTTGCGAAAGCCTCTGCTTCATCGCCTCTTTGTAGGGTAGAAGTCGGGGTGTTTGTGCCATAATCGTCATATCGACATTGATAATTGCAAAGCCAACGGAGCGTATCTTAGCCACCGTATCGACAAGCAAAATCGTTGAATCGATATTGGCGTATTGATGATCGCTATCGGGATAGAGCATTCCAATATCACCCATCCCACAAGCTCCCAAAAGGGCATCAATAAGTGCATGAATCGCCACATCGCCATCGCTGTGGGCTTGGAAGCCAAAATCAACGCTATCAATGGCAACACCGCACAATTTCATCGTTTTACCCGCTTCAAAGGGGTGAATATCGACTCCAAAACCTACAAATTGTGTAGGAGCTGGTACGCTAAGACAGGGGAGTTGGCTTAAATCACTGATGAGAGTGAGTTTATGAGCAAGAGGTGAGCCCTCCACAAAGACAACCTCTCCACCCATAGAAGCAATAGCCGAACTCTCATCGCTAAAGTCTCTCCCTTGTGCCAATGCCTCTTTGAGTCGTTGGGTGTTGCTTTTTTGAGGAGTTTGTATCATTTTTACACGTTCACGCTCCAGTGGCTTTGCATCGTAGTAGAGTGTATCGACAGCGTTGAGTACAGGCACAACACAATCGCCCTTGGCATACATAATACGCTCTATCATTGCCCCATCAATACAACATCGAGCTGTGTCATTGACAAGCACATAGTCGCTCTCGACGTTTTTGAGAGCATAAGTAAGCGAAGCTTGACGAGTGTCACCGCCCTTCACAAAGCGATAGGTTGCAAAACTTTGCATATACTCAAGCTCCTCTTGTGCTGCAACTACCACAATATCATCAAATCCTAATGCCTCAAACTCTTTGGCAACGTGCAACCATAAGGGTTGGTTGCCACTGTAGAGCCACTGCTTTTTGGGATAGTGTGTCGTTTTATCGCTACGAAAACGTGTTGCGTTCCCAGCACTAAGCAGTATCACGGTTATATCAGACAAATATACTCCTATTTTCCCATAAATTGTAACGAAATTATACATTTTGCTACCTTGATACTCACTTGAAAGTAAGAAAAAATTATCAAATGAGAAGTTATAGCTGATGTTACGCACTTTTATTTGTAAATACGATACGTGAGTGGGTTCATAAACATAGAGAGCAGTTGTTTGAGTGTTTTTATCTAATATTGGGGATAGGTTTATTACTATGTTTTGTAGTTTTTTTCATGGTAGTTAGAATACTATAATATCTTCACTTTAGCTAGGTTTTTTTGGCTAGAGTGTTGATTAAAAGTTGTTTTTATTTGTTGGGGTATTATAGTTTTATAAAAAAGCAAATCATTATGTAGATGAGGCTAAACACTAGAGATACAGTAGCACTAGAGATCATGAGGGTATGCAAGGCTTGGTGGAAATGGAGAGGTGGAACGAGAAGAAATAATTATAGCACAATGAAGTGGGATCATCAATATACTCATAAAAAAACACCTCAGCCGTAAATTTAAGATAACTCCTCCTCTGATATGCTATAATTAAATACATATTTTATCTGATTTAAGGAAGCGTGATTGAAAAGCAAAATAGAAACGGTCAAAACTCTTTTTGAGGCATTGCCATTTATCAAAAAATTTTCCAATGAAAAAATCGTCATCAAATACGGCGGTTCGGCTCAAACAAGTGAAGAGCTTAAGCTTAGCTTTGCCAAAGATATTGCTTTGTTGCATCTTGTGGGGCTAAAACCTATCATCGTACACGGAGGAGGCAAAAGCATTACCGATTTGCTCACCCAACTCAATATCGAAACAAAATTTGTCGATGGACAACGCGTCACTACCAAAGAGGTATTAAGAATTGCCGAGATGGTACTTAGCGGTGAAATCAACAAAGAGATCGTCACTTTGCTTAGCAATCAAGGCACCAAAGCGATTGGTATTTCAGGAAAAGATGGCAATTTGTTTGAAGCCATGCCCAAAGATTTTGAAAATTTTGGCTACACAGGAGTGATAGAACACGTCAATCCCGAAATAGTCAATAAGATTATCAATGATAATTTTGTACCCGTCATTGCACCCATTGCAGGAAGTGCTAGTACGCAATACGGTGGATTTAACATCAACGCTGATTTGGCAGCAAGTCATTTGGCGGTAGCGATGGGGGCTAGAAAGATTCTCTTTTTGACCGATACACCAGGGGTGCTTGATAACGATAAAAATCTTCTCACTAATCTAAGCATTCAAGAGTGCAACGCCCTCAAAGCCAACGGGACAATCCACGGCGGTATGGTGCCCAAAGTCGATGCGTGTATCCATGCCCTCAAAGGGGGAGTCAAAAAGGCTCATATTATTGATGGACGCTTGGAGCATTCGGTACTTTTGGAGATACTTACAAGTGCGGGTGTTGGAAGCTGTATTGAACTCTAGTTTGGAATAGATAAGCAATTATTAGATTGAATAAGGTATAATTTTGTGATGTATGAGACTTTAAAAATATTTTACGGTGATTTGAAAAACTCTTTCAAAGACCTACTTCCTATTGTTTTGGTGGTTGCTTTTTTTCAAATAGCCATTATTCAAGCCGTCCCCGAGGGGTTAAGCTCTATCGTTGTGGGATTGATTATTGTAGCCGTTGGATTGGCTCTTTTTATCCGTGGACTTGAGCTTGGGATTTTTCCAATCGGTGAGAATTTGGCGACCGATTTTGCCCGTAAAGGCTCTTTGTTTTGGTTGCTTATTTTTGCTTTTACGATAGGCTTTTCGACAACCATTGCCGAACCTGCCCTTATTGCTATCGCCGATAAAGCTGCAGCGATAAGTGAGGGTAAGATTGATGCCCTATTTTTACGTATCACCGTAGCACTTTCGGTTGGATCTGCTATTGCATTGGGGGTATTGCGTATCCTATTAGGACACCCTATTCAATACTACATTATATCGGGTTATATAATGGTAGTAGCAATGACATTTTTTGCACCCAAAGAGATTATTGGACTCGCTTACGATAGCGGTGGGGTGACCACTTCAACAGTCACTGTACCGCTTGTAGCAGCTTTGGGGATTGGACTAGCTTCGAGTATCAAGGGACGCAATCCTATTATAGATGGATTTGGACTGATTGCTTTTGCTTCTCTAACGCCCATGATTTTTGTTCAAGCTTATGGGATTTACGTTTACAATTTTGTAGAACAAACAAGCAGTATCGCTACAGTAGTGAGTGAAACGGTTAAGAGTGCTGCTAAAGCCTATGAGTTTGATCTCAAAGAGAGCATTTTGGGGCTTTTTGGGGTGATTGAAGATGTCGCCCCTATCTTGATTGTGATTTTCTTTTTTCAATACATTATTATTCGCAAACCCGTTGAACACCTACACAAAATCATTTCGGGTATCGCTATGGTGATTTTGGGACTTTATGCTTTCATCGTTGGATTAGAGATGGGACTCTTTCCGATTGGCGAGACGATAGCTTTTCAACTCACATCGATGTCCAACAATCTACTTATCTATCTCTTTGCCTTTTTGATTGGTTTTTCGACCACCATGGCAGAGCCCGCACTTCTGGCAATTGCTATCAAAGCACAAGAGATTAGTCAAGGCAACATCAAACAATTTGTGCTTCGAGCCATTGTAGCTTTGGGCGTTGCGGTTGGTATTGCGTTGGGTTCGTATCGAATTGTTGTGGGAGACCCCATTCACTATTATATTATTGTAGGTTATATTATCGTTGTTATTATGACCTATTTTGCTCCCAAATTTATTATTCCCATCGCTTACGATAGCGGCGGGGTAACGACTTCTACGGTAACGGTTCCGCTAGTAGCTGCCCTTGGATTGGGACTAGCTCAAAACATTGAGGGGAGAAATCCCTTGATAGATGGGTTTGGACTCATCGCTTTCGCATCGCTTTTTCCTATGATTACGGTTATGGGTTATGGAATTTATGCACAGTATCACATTGATAAAAAGAGGAATATGGAATGAAATTTACAGCATTAATCGCCGTCGTGCAAGACAAAGATGAAGAGAGAGCCATTGAGGTGGCAAAGGAGGCTGGTGCGGGAGGCGTGACCATTACGCACGGTCGCAATATCGGACTCAAAGAGAAAAAGGTCTTTTTTGGTCTCACACTTGAAGAGAATGTTTCGGTGATGTTTTTTATCTTGCCACGACGAACCTCGCTCAAGGTAATGAAAGCTTTACGAAGCAATTTTGATTTGGACAATCCTGAAAGCCCTGGAATGGCATTTACCTTCCCATTGGCTCATGTGACAGGTTTGGATAAGAGTGAACTGCATAAGTTTGAACAAGAAGTACGCAATATGCTCTAAGCGTATCTATCAAAACACAAAGGGGATTTTATGTTAGTAGAAAATATTATGACAGCAAAAGATAAATTGGTTATTGTTTCGCAAATGAATGCTTTGAAAGTGGCTTTGCAAAGGATGAAAAAACATCGTGTGAAGACGGTAATAGTCGATAAAGCATCGCCCAGTGGTGCTTATGGGCTTGTTACTTTCAACAATATACTCCAAGCTATCGTATCGGAAGATGGCGATATTGAGTTGCTCAACATTTACGACGTTTCCACCATTCCTGCTATTTCCGTATCCAAAAAAATGGACATTAAATACGCTGCACGCATGATGGTTAATAGCGGTATTAAGAGACTATTGGTGATTGACAACAATGAACTTGAGGGCATTTTAACAATGAGCGATATTGTTAATGTATTGTTAGAAAATATGGAGGAGTAGGAAAGCAAATGGAATTTATTGAAACACGAGGAAATGATGGAGTTAAGGCTCAAAGCCTCTCTTTTTCGCAAGTCATCTTAGCCCCAAGTGCAAGTTTTGGAGGACTTTATGTGCCCACCTCTTTGCCACGACTGGATGAAACCTTTTTGAACAAACATTTGAGTAGCTCCTACAAAGAGTTGGCACTTGATTTTTTGGTACGTTTTGGGATCGATATAGATTCATCCATTTTGCAAGAGGCCCTTAATCGTTACGATGCCTTTGATAAAAGTGATAAGCCTGTGGAACTTAGCCAAATAGAAGAGGATTGCTTTGTAAGCGAACTCTATCATGGACCCACACGAGCTTTCAAAGATATGGCACTCCAACCCTTTGGCTACATTTTGTCCCAATTGGCTCAAAAGCGAAACGAAAACTATCTCATTATGGCTGCAACAAGTGGCGATACGGGTCCAGCGACATTGGAAACCTTTAAAAATCAAGCCAATGTCAAAGTCGTCTGTCTCTATCCAGAGGGCGGCACAAGCGACGTACAACGCCTCCAAATGGTCACAGAATCGGGAAGTAATCTCAAAGTCATTGGTGTCAAAGGAAACTTCGACGACACCCAAAACGCCCTCAAATCACTATTGGCTTCCAAAGATTTCAAAGATGAGCTTGATAGCAAAAATATGAAGCTCTCCGCTGCCAATTCGGTAAACTTTGGACGTATTATTTTTCAGATTATCTATCACATCTACAGCTATTTAGAGTTGCTACGAGGCAAACAAATCCAACTTAATGAAAAAATCTATTTGGTTGTTCCTAGTGGAAACTTTGGCAATGCTTTGGGGGCGTATTACGCTAAAAAAGCGGGATTGCCTATCGAAAAAATCTTGATAGCTTCCAATATTAATAATATTTTAACCGATTGGATTACCAACGGAAGCTACGATTTAACCACCAGAGAACTTGCCAAAACCAACTCTCCTGCAATGGATATTTTAAAAAGCTCCAACGTTGAACGGATACTCTTTGATAAATTTGGTGCTAATCGAACCAAAGAACTCATGGAAGCACTGGAGCAACACGGCAAATACCAACTCAATGCAGAGGAAATAGCATCGCTTCAAGAGGATTTTGATGCTTCTTTTAGCGACGATAGCGAGTGTGTGGCAACCATTAGAGAGTATGCCCAAAAGGGATATATTATGGATACTCATACCGCCACATGTATCAAATCCTATAAAAATTTACGAGACAAAAAGCTCACAACTGTAATCTATTCTACAGCAGAGTGGACGAAATTTAGTCCCGTTGTCGCCAAAGCCCTTGGCAAAGAGATTGCACACGACAGGGAGGCGTTGGAGTACATTGCAACACAAACCCATTTAGAGGTTCCACCTATGATAAAAGCACTGCTAAACAAAGAGATTATTCACGATACCGTCGTCGAAAAAGAGGGTATCGCTCAGGAGATGTTGAGGTTTTTGTAACCTTAATATCCTATGATGAAAAAGTCAAACTTTACAATAGTATTTGTTGTCTCGTTGCTCTTTTCCTCTCTTGAAGCTCAAGAGGCGGATTGTCGCAACCTCGCACGTAGCAGTGTGGGGTGTGATACCTATGGTGCTAAGCTGCTTTGCAAAGTTAAACCCGTAAAGTATCAAGACCGCAAAAAAATTATTACTGCCAAAACGCTCCCACTACTCCAAAAGAAAAAAGTTAAAGTCGTTACGATTGATAAATTTATCGAAAACCATATTCACATCAATGATTCAGTACGATTTAGAACCTCAAGCAAACGCATTTACGCTAAGTCCAATAGCACCCAAAAAATAAGAGATAACAATTTAACCAAAACACCAACCGTTGCAACCAAAAAAAAGATACAACCCAAAAAAGACAAACTTGTTAGCTTTATTGAAAATTGGGATAAAGACAAAAAGAGTATTTATGCCAAACAAGCCAAACCTAAAAAGATAGTACAAAAACCCAAAGAGTATAAAATCGTCGAACCAAACTCCCCAAAAAGTCTCAGTGTGGTAGCCACCGCCTATACGTCGCATCGCAATCAAACCGATTCCACCCCTTTTGTAGCCGCATGGGGCAACCGCATTGGTCCAGGAATGCGAATCATTGCCGTTTCTCGTGACCTTATTCGTAAACACGGGCTTAAAAACGGCACAAAAGTACGCATCACAGGACTTCCAGAGACCTATATTGTGCGAGACAAAATGAACGAACGCTTTTGCAACAAGATTGACATTTACATGGGAGTCGATAAACGCAAAGCGATACGTTGGGGCAGACGCTACGTGAAACTCTCGTGGTAAAGCTAGTTTTTGATGATGCGATTTAAGCTTGAAACTTCAAAGCAAATTATAGAGACGCTGCAACGGCAACTTTCCAAAGAGGGGAGGACAACCTTTGAAATTCTCTCTCCCGATATTGGCACCTATTACAGTGGAAGCATGGTAGAGGTTGAGGGCGAGAAGTATTGTTATCGTTCACTTAAAAGTTGGCTTGATTTGTCCAATATTTTACATTGCAAAATGCATCTTCCTCAAGCTCTTCCACCCTATTTTGCAAAGCTTACGTTTGAGGCACTCAGCCTTGAGGACTCCTTTCATCATCTTCACGACGCTTATGAGAAGTACGGCGTAGAGAGTAGCTTTGCCAAAATTAACAAATCTGGTGAATTTGCCTTCGAATACTACTATCATGAGGCACTCAAAGCGATTGATTTTGACTCTATCAAACGCATTATCAATCTAGGCATCAATCGTGGCGATGAGTTTGTAGCGATTCAAGAGAGAATTAGTGCTAAGCAATTTGATGCTATTGAGTTTGTAGGGGTTGATTACTCCGTATCGGCAATAGAGTATGCCACAAGAGTCTTTGCAAACCATAGCAACGTGCAATTTTTTGTGCAAGATATTGGCAAATTGGACGCTAGCTTGGGACGCTTTGATTTGCTTATTACCATCGCTACGCTTCAAAGTGTTGATTCAAATTTCAAAAAACTCTTTATGGATTTGGTGCAACAGCTTTTGACACAAGAGGCCTCTATCATCATGGGATTTCCCAATTCACGTTGGATTAATGGCGAACTTATCTACGGTGCAAGAGTGCCACACTCCAAAGGCTCTGATCTCTCAACGCTTATCAAAGATATCTATTTTTGCAAAAAATACCTCCAACAGCACCGATATCGAGTCAAAATCTTTGGAAAAGAGTATATCTTTTTGATTGCAACCAAAATTTAATCCTATTTTACGCAAACAATAGCTATAATTACTTTCAAAAAATTACAGTCGGAGCCGTCCATGTTACATGAATACAGAGATGAAATTTCAGCCTTAAAGCAAGAAAACGCACACTTTGCAAAAATTTTTGAGAGACACAATGAGTTGGATCAAAAAGCAAAAGATGCTGACGAGGGTAGATTGCACCTTAGCGATGTTGAAAGAGAGCAAATCAAAAAAGAGAAATTGTTGCTCAAAGATGAGGCACTTCATATGATTATGGAGTACAAAAAGGCTAACCAATAGCAAACGTTCCAAACCTATCACTCCTTTGGAGTGAGCAATGACCTTCAAAGAGCTTTCTCTTCCTTCTGATCTAATAGAGAATCTTGAAAAATTAGGCTTTGTTGAGGCTAAACCTATCCAGCAAAAAGCTCTTCCTATTGTATTAACCCAACAAGACAGTGTTATTCAAGCCCCCACGGCATCGGGCAAGACCCTTGTATTTGCTATCGCTTCGCTTCTTAGGCTCACGCAAACCCACAATCAACCCCAAATTCTTATTTTGGCCCCTACTCGTGAATTGGTTGTACAAATTGCCCATGAGATACGTTTGGTAGGCAGGTACATTCACAATCTCAACGTCACAACGCTTATCGGAGGAGAACCCCTTAGCGTTCAACGCTCGTCGCTCCAAAACAAAACCGATATAGTAGTAGCAACCGTGGGGAGATTGATGGATCATATTGCGCGTGAGAGCGTGGATCTTGCAAAAGTAAGTATGCTTATCGTTGATGAGGGCGATAAGATGCTAGAGATGGGATTTCGTGATGAGATTGTCAAAATTGCCTCAATCTTGCCCAAAACAAAGCAAACTTTGCTTTTTAGTGCCACTTTTTCAAGCAAACTCGACGCTCTTATCGAACGTATTACCACTAACAGAGCCTCTATTAAGCTCGATGAGAACCTTCAAAATATTCGCTCTCTTGCCTACAAAACACACAACAAAGACCAAACGCTTCTTGAAGTTCTTTCGCACTATCAAGCCCATTCAACCATCATCTTTGCCAATACCAAAATAGAGGTTAATAGGCTCTACGATATGTTGCTGGAGTACGGTTTTAGCGTTTTGGCTTTTCACGGTGATTTTGATCAAAGCGCAAGAGATGAGATATTTATAGCCTTTAAAAATGGCTCAATCTCTGTGTTAGTAGCTACAGATATTGTTTCAAGAGGCATTGATATTGAGGGGGTTGAAATGGTTGTTCACTACGATATAGCCGACAAACCTCAAATCCATACCCACAGAGTAGGGCGGGGTGGTCGCAATGGGGGGCAATCGCTTAGCATTAGCCTCTATACTCCCCATGAGGTGCGAAAACTTGAAGAGATAGTAGGCGTGATAGAAGAAGGCAATCTACTCAATACCCCCATTGTGCCAACTTATGCAACCATGCAAACCATTATTATAGATGGCGGCAAAAGCGATAAACTACGCAAAGGGGACATCGTAGGGGCTTTTTGCGGGGAGTTGGGTCTTGATAATACGATGATTGGCGAGATTGAGCTGCGTCAAAAACGCACTTATGTAGCCATTCATCGAACCCTAAAGCTTAAACAAGTGAAGATTAAAATAAAAAAGCGAATTTTTAGACTCTTTTTGATGCTCTAATTGAAGTTTCTATGCTAGAATACAACCAAAAATTACTCTTGGAGCTACCATGTCAATGCGGAAAATAGTTTTCTTTGGTGTTCTAACTTTGGGATTGCTCAACGCCAAAGAGGATGAGTTGCTCAATTTACTCTCTCCCAATAACCAAAAAATCATTGAGTACCAAAAAAAGAAAAATGAACTCGAAAGCGATAAACTAAGCAACAGTTGGGTTTCGCCTGTAATGGTGAATTATACCAAAACCTACTCGGAGCAATACACAACGGGTAGGGTTGATACGGGGAGCTTTAGTGTCGGGATAGATCAGCCTATCTTTAAATCGGGGGGTATCTACTTTGCTATCAAATACTCTGATGCGGTTCGTGACCTTAACGGCGTAACGATTGATATAGCCCAAAAAGAGATGATTGTCAATGCCCTCTCTATTCTCTACAATATCAAAAAACTCACATTACAAAAAGCCAAATTGGCACTACTCGTCAAAAACGATGAGATTGATATACGACAAAAGCGTGATAGCTACAACAACGGCTTGATTGATAGTAGCTTTTTGGATCAAGCTATCCTCAAAAAGAACTCCGATGAGACGCAACTTTTGGAGCTTGACCTCACCATTGCTAAACTCAAAAATGATTTTTCACTTCTAAGCGATAAAAATCCCAATAGTCTCAAGCTGCCCAAGCTCAAACTCATTCAAGCCAAACGCTACAAAGGGCAAAATTTAGAGTTGGTCAAAAAACAATTTGAAGCACGAGAGAAGCAATACGGCTCCAAATTGACATGGACAAAATATCTTCCTATTATCTCTGTACAAGCAAGATATAGCGACGGAGACCTCAACCCCATGCTTGCCAATGCTCCTCTCAAAGAGGCGTATCATACCTATGGATTTACCATCTCTATGCCTTTTAGTATCAACTCCTTCAAAGATGTAGAATCGGCCAAAGTAGCCTATCTCGAAGCCCAAACACACCTCTTTGAAAAACGCAAAGCCATTGACAATGAGTACAAATTGGCTTTGACCAATCTTGATATTCTCAACAAAAAAATCAATTTGGCTTACAAAGACCAACAACTCTACACACGCCTCTATCAGCTCACCAAAAATCTTGAAAAAGCAGGGGAGAAGACGAAGTGGGATACCCAACTCATGTACAACTCCCTCACTATCAAAAAATACGATCAACAAATTTTCGCTATCGATAGAGAGCTGCAACTCCTTTTGTTGTATGCTAAGGTAATCTAAAAACAACACAGCAAAACGACTCTGTTGTGTTGTTTTGTTCCATTTTACTTAAAATTAATTTTTCTATTTGTATAATAGATATCAATGTTTTGCAATAATGTTTCAAAAAGAGTCCAATATGCCTTTTAATCTTGATCGTCTTAAATCCCACCACTCCGACCTCCTCAATCTTCTTACCGAAACGTTGTCTGATATGCTTTGGGTTAAAGATTTGAATGGAAATTATATCTACGCCAATAAGGCTATTTGCGATGAACTGCTAATGGCAAACGATACCCAAGAGCCTATTGGTAAAAATGACCTCTATTTTGCACACAGAGAGCGTCTCAAACACAAAGAGAATCCAAAGTGGCATACTTTTGGTGAGCTTTGTTTTGATTCTGATAAAACGGTGATTGAAAACGGCAAAGCGATGAAATTTGAGGAGTATGGAAACGTCAAGGGAGAAATGCTCTATTTGGAGGTTTACAAAGCCCCTTTTTATGATAAAAGCGGCAAGATTATCGGCACGGTAGGTGCGGGTAGGGATATTACTCAACTCAAAAACATTCAACTTGATTTAAGCAAAACACTTCAAGAGCTTCAAGCCCAACGGGAGATATTGGAGTATCAAGCCAATTATGATTATCTCACCCATTTGCCTAATCGAACGCAATTTATGAACAGACTTTCGCAAGTCATCACTAAAAATCTACACAACGGCACAAATTCAGCCTTATTGTTTATTGATTTGGATCATTTTAAGGAGATTAACGACTCTTTGGGACACTATATCGGCGATAGGCTTTTGATTGAATTTGCAAAACGCATTCATCCTATGGTTACCAAAGAGAATCTATTAGCACGGCTAGGAGGCGATGAGTTTTGTCTTATCCTTGGCAATATTGACGATCTCAAGGAGATTGATAGTGTTATAATGCGGCTTAAGGAGCTGATAAATGAGCCTTTTGATGTTGAAGGACATTGGCTCTATATCGGTATAAGTGTTGGTGTTGCTATATCGCCTAGTGATGGCTCCGACCCCGATGAACTGCTCAAAAATGCCGATGCTGCGATGTACAGTGCCAAAAACAACGGAAGAAACCGATACAGCTTCTACAATCCCAGTATGACACTCCAATCAAAACAACGAATCGGTTTGGAGAGTGCGTTGCGAAAGGCTTTGCATCAAGAGGAGTTTGAACCCTATTTTCAACCTCAAATAGATGCAACTACGGGTGAGATTATAGGCATGGAAGTCTTGATGCGGTGGATTAATGGAAGCCGTGTGATTGCACCCGATACATTTTTGCAACTCGCCGAAGATACAGGGATGATTGTAACCATAGATAGACTTATTATGCAAAAAGCGCTCAAACTCTATCTAAAATGGCAAAAATTTGGACTCTATAGCGGTACTATTTCGTTTAATCTTTCGAGTCGCCAAATCGAAGATAACTCTTTTTTGGAGTTTGTACGCAAAAACATTAATCCTGTTTTGGAACATTATCCAAACTCTATCGAACTCGAAGTGACAGAGACGCAAATTATGCTTAGTCAAAACCGCTCAATCAAAGTACTTGAAGCGCTTAAATCTTTTGGTTTAACCATCTCTATTGATGATTTTGGAACGGGCTACACCTCCTTGGCGTATCTCAAAAAGTTACCCATAAGCAAACTCAAAATTGACCGCTCCTTTGTAGAAGATTTGCCCCACAATGTCGATGATACCGTGATTGCAACTACCATTATCGGTTTGGCCAAAAACCTTAAACTCAAAGTGATAGCCAAGGGGGTTGAGACTAAAGCACAAGTTGATTTTTTGGTTGAGCATGGATGTTCTACCATGCAAGGCTACTACTTCTCAAAAGCACTCAATTATCAAGATATGCAAAACTATCTAACGCTACTCCCATCAAAAGGTTTAAATCTTTGAAGCCATTACTCTTTATCTTAACCCTCTTGTTCCTAATGGGATGTCACAACAAAACCATTGATCGCTTTAAGACCCACAAAGCCACCTTTGCCGCTTTGCAACAAACCAAACAAATTGCACTCCTAAAAGAGGGTGAAGTAGATACATTAATTAGTGCTACTTATCTCCTAGAGAAACAATCATTGGCTTATGGTGCCAAAAACAGCAACAAAGGGATAAGTGAGAGATTTGTTGTGGGTATCTTTTTTGGTGATACAAACGCCACCTTTGAAGATCTTAATATCACGCTCAATAATCAATCACCCATTGCGATAAAAAAAGTTGAGAACAGCAATAAACTCTTGCTCACTATTCCCATGCTCAATTCGTGGAGCAGTTATTATCTGATTGCATTTAACCCCATCAATCAAAACACTATTGAATTGGCATTTGAAAAAGAGGGTGTTGAGAAAAAAAACAAAAAATTCCACAAAGTTGCACGCTATTTACTAGAGCCTAAATAGCCTTTGGGTATAATGACGCAAAAATTAGAGGAGCTACTATGGCTACACTATCAATGGGTGATATCAAAAAAGGCGTACGACTTGAAATTGATGGCAACCCTTTTAAGGTCATTGAATTTCAACACGTCAAACCAGGAAAAGGTGCTGCTTTTGTACGCATGAAAATTAGAAATTTGGGTACAGGCAAAGTAATTGAGAAGACGGTGCATGCGGGAGACAAGTTTGAAGTTCCCAATTTGGTACAAAAAACAATGCAATACCTCTACGATGATGGTGATTTTTTGCAATTTATGGACACAACAAGCTACGAACAAATCGGTTTAACGCATGAGCAAGTAGGCGAGGTGTTTGATTATATGATTGATGGAATGGAAGCGGATATTTTGTTTCACAACGGTTCACCTATTGCCGTCGAGATAGCGCAAACGGTGGTGCTTGAAGTGGTTGATACACCGCCTAACTTCAAAGGCGATTCGCAAGGGGGCAAAAAACCCGCCACTCTTGAAAGCGGTGCAGTCGTACAAGTCCCATTCCATGTCCTTATTGGTGAGAAGATCAAAGTCGATACAGTAGAGGGTAAATATCTCGAAAAGGCCAAATAGTCATGGCACACAAACAACTTGTATTGGGTGGAGGGTGCTTTTGGTGTCTTGAAGCGGTATTTGAGAGGATTGAAGGGGTCGAAGATGCCGTTAGTGGCTATGCCAATGGCTCTACGCCAAACCCTGATTATCGATCTGTTTGTTCGGGCGACACGGGTCATGCCGAGGTTGTCAAAATCACCTACGACGATAGCGTGGTTTCAACCAGAGAACTTTTGGAAATCTTTTTTGCCATGCACAATCCCACAACGCTCAATGCCCAAGGAGCCGATAGAGGAACACAATACCGCTCAACGGTTTTGTTTGAAGAGGCTCAAACGCAAGAGCTAACGCATACCATCATCGAAGCAATACAGAAAGATTTTGAAGATACAATCGTCACCGTTGTAGAGAAACTTGATGCTTTTTATGAAGCCGAAGCCTATCATCAAGACTACTATCGCCACAATCCAACGCAAGGTTATTGTATGGCAGTTATCACCCCAAAAGTAGCCAAAGCCAATGAAAAATTTAAAGACAAAATCAAAAATTAGCTCTTTTGTATCTCCAAAGCTTTTGCAATACACGCCTCAATAAGCGGTTGAGAAGCGAGGTGATAGATGCTGTTTTGGGGCAAATAGTGGCTTGAAACCTCTCCAATGGCAACCACTACATAGCTACTATCCCAACCAAAATTTTGAATAAAACACTTGAGTGTTGAAGGAGAGGTAATGATGATAATAGAGCCTTTGGGTGGTTTTTGGCTAGGCAAATAGGCTTTGCATTGGGTTTGATAGATAATTTGTTCCTCAATATCAATACGCATCTCTCTTGAAATTTTTGCAATATCACTTGATACCTCTTGAGGACGCAAATAGAGAAGTTTTTTATCAAAAAATCGCTCTACAATATCGTTTATCAAAACTTCACCGTAAAACTCTTTGGCACTGTGTATCACTTCAAATCCCAAATCAAGAAGCGTTTGCGTCGTGGCTTTACCAATCGAGAGGGTAGGGTAGTCGATAATGTGGGGATTAATCGAAAAGGCGGTTGTTACGGCTTGTTTGGAGGTGAAGATTAGGGTATCTCTATCTTTTAAATTTATCGTATCGGTTGTGCTTTTAAATTCAATAATAGGTAGATTTTCAACCCCCTCATGGGGAGTAGGGGAGAGTAGATAGATAGCTCTATTCATGGTTTTTGACAAGGCTATGTTTTGTGCCATGAAGCAGGGCTTCGTTGATATCTTCATCATCGTAGGGGTCAAAGTGCGGGGTGATAATCCAGCGTCTATTTTTTTGGAGTTTCATCATCGCCTCTTCGACCTCATCGGCAATCCTATGGGCTTCAAGCAACAGCATATTGGGTCTAAGCACCATGTGAAACTCTACAAAATTGGTCGTTCCATCGGTTCGAGTTTTGAGCCAATGGTGGCTTGTAATCTCTTTGTGCGAACTTAAAATCGCTTCAATCCCATCAACCACCTCTTTTTCGAGAGCCTTATCAAGGAGTATCTCAAACCCCTTAATAATAATCTCATAGGCACTGTAGATAATGTAAAACCCTATAAAAAAACCAAAAATAGCATCAATTATATCAAGTCCTGTCGCATAGACAAGCACCAATGCTAATAAAATAATTGCATTACTCCAAAGATCAGTTTTGTAATGCAACGCATCGGCTTTGATGACAATATTATCCGTATCACGGGCTACTTTTATGAGATATTTTACCAAAGCGTAGGTAATGATAATAGAAAATAGCATCACGCCAATAGAGGGCAAAAGCATTGTTGTGGTTGTGCCGTGCAATGCTTTTTGGATTGATTCATAGATGATGTAGAGTCCCGAAATGGTAATAACCGTCCCCTCTATCACCGCTGTAATGGCTTGAACCTTGCCTTTGCCGTACTGATACTCACTAGAAGCATCCTCTTCGGCTTTTTTGATAGCAAAAAAGTTTAAAATCGAGACAAGACTATCAAGCAACGAATCAATAGTCGATGCCAAAAGGGCAACAGAACCGCTCAGCAAAGCAACAATCAACTTCGCAAAAACCAAAATAACCGCAACGCTACTGGAAACAACGGTTGCTTTTTTTTGCGGTGACATTACGCCTCTCCCTCAAAAAGAGCAGAGCCAACACGCACAAGGTTTGAACCGCATCGAATAGCTAGTTCATAATCCCCACTCATTCCCATAGAACAAATCGTTGCATGAGGGAGAGTTTCATAGATGCTATAAGTTGCTTCAAAGCTCTTTTGAGTATATTGAGCCTCTATAGCTCCGATACTCATCACCCCTTTGAGCGTGATATGGGGGCATTGTTTGAGGATTTGCGAGTAAATATCTTTGGCTTGCTCAATAGATACTCCTGCTTTTTGCTCTTCATTGGCGGAATTAATTTGAAGCAAAGCACTGCATTGTGCATTTTTTTGAGCCAAACGTTGCTCTATTGCCAAAGCCAGTTCAAGTGAATCAATGGAGTGTATCAAAAAAGGATTAATTTCAATCAATTTATTAATCTTATTTTTTTGCAACCGCCCTATAAAATGCCACTCCAACGGCAACGCTTCAAGCTCCACGCTTCGAGCTTCAAGTTGTTGTACTTGATTTTCCCCAAAGGCTCTTTGACCCAGTTGATACAATGTTTTGATAGAGTTTGTATCGGAGTATTTGCCCACACCCACAAGCTTAACAATATGGTGTCCGCTTACACTCAAACGTGCTTTTTCAATCTTTTGGATAACATCTTCTATATTTTTTTGCAATTGTTTGTTCATACAATTTTCTCCTTTTTTATTGTCTAATAGTATCTAAATTATAATTTAACCCAATTTATCTTTTTCATTTTACCACCTCTTAAAGACAAGAGCTACCTTGATGTATCGCTTGTATTTATGAAACTAGGCAACTATAACGTGGTGAAACTGGACATGAATGAGTTTTTAAAGTCAAAAAGAGCTATGATAAAAAAACAGTTATTAGAGAGGGTTGTGGAATTTACAAGTGGTTCTATTAATTTAAAAAAACATTATGAATTGAGAGTATGCATTTGCAGTGCGACTCTATCGCACAAAAAACTTTTGGGTGATTTAAAATTGCTTTTGATTTGAGGCGTACATGAAAGGTTTTATTCTCCATATTCAACCCGTTCGAGATGAGGATTGCATCGTCACTGTTCTTTCTTCCCATCGAATAGGTACCTACTATCGCTTTTATGGGGCGAGGCATTCGGTGATTGCTTTGGGATTTTTGATTGATTTTGAGACCGAGGGAGAGGATGGGAGATTTATGCCCAGGCTTCGTGGTGTCTCTCATATCTCTTTTGATTGGCTAGGGAACAATGCCAAATGGCTTTTGTGGCATCAGTGGATTCAAGCTTTGGCTAGGCATCTCAAAGAGATTGAGGAGATTGATAGCTTTTACTACAATCTATTGCTCAAATCAGCTCAAAGAATGACCAAACAAAACACCAAACGGGTAGTTGTCGAGAGCTATTTGGAGCTGCTTACATTTGAGGGGCGTATCTATCACCAAGAGCATTGCTATATCTGCCAAACTCCTTTGGATACCCATGTTTCTTTGATGCAAAGTTTCAAACTCGTCCACCCCCACTGTATCCATGCTCCCTCTTTGGATAAAAAGAGTATGATGAGGGCTTTTGAGACTGGCAGTACCATTCATTTGGATGATAGTGATGTTGATTACCTTATGGGTGTCATACAAAGAGGATTGTAAACCAATGGATTTGTTTGATACAATACCAAATAAACATTAGCAATAAAGAAGCATAGATAAAGGAAAGCAATGACAACAGCGATAGTGGGTGTAGGGTTTATGCTCAAAAGTATATTGAACAAAACTACACCTTTGAGGGCGATGTGACGCTTGTGGATGGGGGCGTGTTGGGTTTTGGACTTATGAGCTACTATCAAGATTACGATAGGGTTTTGATTCTTGATGCCCTTACGATTGACGATGAAGTGGGGGCTATCTACAATCTTCCCGCACAAGAGCTTTTGGGATTGGGGAGCTACAAACAAACCGCCCACGAAGTCGAAGTAGCCGAGATGCTCGAAATCTGCTCACTGCTTGAAAAGATGGCACAGGTGAGCATCATAGGCATTGTACCCAAAGATATACAAAGCGTAAACGTAGGATTGAGCGACGAACTTAAGGCTAAATTTTATGACTTTATCGAAGCTATCATGGCGGAGCTTTCACACTCCAATGTAAGCTTTTGCAAAAATCAGCCCAAAGAATGACCAAACAAAACACCAAACGGGTAGTTGTCGAGAGCTATTTGGAGCTGCTTACATTTGAGGGGCGTATCTATCACCAAGAGCATTGCTATATCTGCCAAACTCCTTTGGATACCCATGTTTCTTTGATGCAAAGTTTCAAACTCGTCCACCCCCACTGTATCCATGCTCCCTCTTTGGATAAAAAGAGTATGATGAGGGCGATTTTGATTATGCCAATTTTTTGGGTTCTATTGTGAGCTTTAGACTTGCAGGTGTTGAGAGACACTACCTTGCCTACTCTATTTTTGAGGCGTTGGGAGATATGACAATAGGTATCTGCCATCAACTCAAAACCAAATTCACTATCTCGCACTTTATCATGATGGGCAATCTCTTTGGCAACAGCGTACTCTACAGTCGAATACTAAGCAAATTTCAACTAAGCAACCCCTACTTTAGCCCCGCCATTGCTTTGGATGATTGCTAGAGATGGGCTACAATACCACAAAGGAGAAAACAATGCAAACGATAAATTTACGGATTGAAGATAGCTTTTTGGCTCAATTTCAAGCTATCATAGCCAATTTAAGCAAAGAGCATAAAATTGAGGTCATTGAAGATGAGTACGACTACGAAAACTACTACCCCCCCCAAAGTGCAGTAGTAAGCAGTATCGAAGAGGTACGAAGACGGGTTTATGAAGCAGAGAAGCGTATCGAAGAGGGGGAATTTCTCACCCAATAGGAGTACGAGAAGCAAATGGATAGGTTTTTTAAAGAAGAGTTGGGTATCACTCGATGACTATTATGAAAGATATAGTTTTCCACCCCACGATACGCTATGCGAAGATTGCAACCGCCGTGCAGAAACCAATCCTATCTGAGTGCTAGATTGCAAAAATGAGCATTGTTAAACTCTCTTAATGCACTCTCCCAAACTTACACACAACTTATGTCCAAATTGCGATAGCGATTTTGAAATACTCAAAAAACTTCTCAATGATACCCATTTGGTACGAGGGCTTGATTACTACAACAAGAGTGCTTTTGAGTTTGTTAGCAATAAGATTAGCTCTCAATCGGCTATCACAGGGGGTGGGCGATACGATAGATTGGTAGAGTTTTTGGATGGCAAAAGCGTACCTGCTGTTGGTTTCGCACCAGGGATTGAGCGTATTTTGGATTTGGTAAAAATGCCACAATCTCAAGGAGAGGGTATCTATTTGGGTTCGATGGTACAAGAAAATATTATGGATAAACTCTTTGCTATAGCCTCCCAAAAGAGACAAACTATCAAAGTAGAGATAGAATACGAAGCAAAATCGCTCAAAGCCCACCTTAAAAATGCCGATAAAATAAATGCTCGTTATTGTGCCGTCATAGGCGAAAATGAGCTATCCCAAGGAGCAATCTGGATCAAAGATTTGGAGACCAAATCGTATTTACAAAGAGAGCTATTTTAACAATTACTCTGTCAATGACATCAAAGCTCTCTTTATGGCTGGGCGATACACAAGGGAAGTATTAAAAATATATGGACATAAAGTCGACGAAGTTTTAATTGACGAAGCCATTTACAAAGTATCTGCTTTTTCACTGATTCACGAGGAGGCATCTTGTTGCTTTTAAAATATTTATTTTCAATTTAGGAAGTATCACAATCGTCACTCCTCAAACTTTTTGGGTGTTTGGCGTTGTATTAGGTCAGCGGGGCTTCGTGAGAGTTTTTGGAGGTAGTAGAGCAACTCTTGGAAGCTGTAAGCACTCTCTTTGACATCGACTTTGATAGGCTCGAATATATCTTTGAAGTTATAATCGCCTCTTTGAAGGGTGTAGTGAAAATCTTTGGTGGTACGGTTGAGATTTTGGGCGAGTAGATTGTACTCTTTTAATGTTTTGGCAAGGTGTTGTAGTGAGGTGTTTATCTCATTAAGATTGAGTGTGGTATCAATCTTGTTGGCACTCTTTTCAATGGCTATAAGTGTGGTGTTTGTCTGCTCTTCGATAGTCACCACTTTGAGTGTCATAGTCTCAATGTTTTGCAAAATTTGCGAAAACGTTTCGATATTTTTGGGCGAGAGGGTTTGATTGAACTTCTCAATAGCAAGTTTGAGATTGTGGGTGATAGGGTCGATGTTGTTGCTAAAGGATTCAATGAGTGAGGGTTTGTTGTCAATAAGTGCCATTTCGCCATCTTTGGAGAGTAGTGCTTGGGAGTCGTTGCTCCCTTGCGTGATTTCGATATAGGAGAGTCCCGTCACTCCGTGCGATTTGATGATGGTGACCATATCCTCTTTGATGGGGGTGTGTTGATTGATTTTGAGCGTTACAATGACTTTTTGAATATCATTGGAGTCGATGTACATATCGCTTACACTCCCTACATTAATCCCTCTTAGTTTCACAGCTGAGTCGATAGAGAGTCCACCTACAGACTCTTTGATGTGGGTTTGATAGTATGTATATTCTTTGCCCAACCCCTTTTTGCTAAGCCAAAAAGCAAACGCTATCAAAGCAAGAGTAAACAACACAACAAAAAATCCAACAATTGTATAGTTTACTTTGCTGTACAAATCGACTCCTAAATGAAAATATTATACCATAAATAAATGGCTAAGATTGATTTATTGCTCAAAGGCTCCATGGCTAAAGTGTCGTAAAATATCCGTTACCAATTGCAATCGTTCATCAAAGCTCTCTTTTGAGGCTCTTTCGTGTATCGTGTGGTCACCATCGCCAAAAGGCCCCCAACCATCGAGTGTGGCTACACCGCTGGAAGAGATGATATTGGCATCGCTTACGCCGCCTCTTCTCTCTGTTGGTAAATTGATATTGCAAAGCTCATTGATTTTGGCAATAAATCCTCTTTGTTTGTCGCTGGGTTCCATGACATCTCGTTGTATGCCTCCGCTTAGCGTTGCAACACTCCCTTCTATGTAAGAGGTAGCTACAATTTTGTCTATCCGTTGCAATACCCTATCACGCTCATCGGTAGAGGTGTAGCGAAGCTCAAAAGTGAGTTTGGCACTAGGAGAGATGGTATTAGCCCCAATTCCCCCTTCGATTTTGCCCACATTGACGGTTGTGCTTTTTGCAAGATCGGTTAGTTTTTTAAGTTCTAGCAGTTTTAAGGCTGCTTCGGCATTGGCATCAATCCCATCGATGTAGTGATTGCCTGCGTGTGCGGCTTTGCCTGTAATATCAATAAAAAATGTCCCTACGCCTTTGCGTGCTTCCACTACCTCCCCATGGATACCCGCTGCCTCAAAGACCATGCAGTAGTCGTAGCGTGAGGCTAACGCTCTTGTGAGATGTTTGCTATCGTCGCTTCCCGTCTCCTCATCGCTTACAAGCAACATATCGATATTGTAAAGACTTCCCAATTCATGATGCAAATTTTCAAGTGCATGAAAGGCTATCATGTTGCCCCCTTTCATATCGCACACCCCTGGACCGTAAATCCACGCTTCATCTTCTCTAAAACCTTCAAAGCTTTGAGGTGGGAAAACCGTATCCAAATGCCCCAAAAGCAACAACCGTTTGCCCTCTTTGGAGGGTGAAACAAAATGGAGATGGTCGCCAATCTCCTCTCTTGCGTGACGTGCTACTTCAAACCCCAGCGACTCCATCCATGTAACCATAATCGTGCCGTTTTGATCAACCCCTACTTTGTTTTTTGTCCATGAGTTAATCTCAATCAATTGTGACAATTTTGTATAATCGAACCTTTGCATTTTAAACCACCTTTGTAATAAAATAATAATGCTATTTTACTCTAAAAATGATGTGAAATGATTATAACATTTTGATAACTATAGGCTATGCTAATTTATAGCCAAAAAGTGTAAAATTCGCACAAAGAAGAGCGAGAGTTTTACACCTTTAAAGCTATAATTACAAAAAGGAAACAAAAACCTTTAACTACAAGTAGGAGTTATATATGTCACGCAAAATTGGTATGTGGATCTATTCAAATAGTGGCGGTGATAAGGTTCAAGAGAAGCTTATTAAAAAATTACAAGAGAGAGATATTAAGGCGATTACGGATATTAATCTGAGACATGCTATTGGCAAAAACGGTCACATTATCCACAATGATGTCAAGCTTGATAAACTGGATCTTTTTTTCTCCTACAATGCGGGTGAACAGACTCAATACCAAGTTTTTTTGTATCAAGCACTCAACCGTGTCATTCCTATGATTAACTCTTATGAAGCCTTTGCACTCACGGAAGATAAGTTCCAAACCTCATTTTTGCTTAGAAATCACGGTGTAGCGACGGCTGATTTTAAATTGTGTCACCGTGATGATAGCGATAAGCTTAGAAAAATCATCAAAAAATGGGACAAAATAATCTATAAACCAACCGATGGATGGGGTGGGGTAGGGCTTACCAAAATCGAAGATGAATCAGCACTTGATATGCTCATACCTTTTCTTAATCAAATGGATTTGCGATTTTTTTATGTTGAAAAATTTATCCAATACGATAAAACCGATTTTCGGGTTGATATAGTAGATGGCAAATTTATTGGATGTTACGGTAGAAGAGCTGGGGGTAGCGATTGGCGTACCAATGTCACAAGCGGTGGAAGCGTATTTTTAAGAGAGCCTAATGACGAAGTGGTCAATTTGGCTATAAAAGCGTGTGAAATTTGCAAGATTGATATTGGCGGTGTCGATATTATCTATGACCAAGAAAAACAAGAGTATGTAGTACTAGAGGTAAACGGTATCCCCGCTTTTGCAACCCCCGCTCAAGAGGAGATGGGATTGGATTTTAACGATAGAAAAATAGACGCTATAGTAGAGCTAATCGATAGAAAAACACAAAAATAACAAAGGAAATAAGACGTGACTCAAAAAGCAATAACCAAATCCAAACTGCCAAAAATAGGATTTTTATACCTTGATTATGTATTGAGATTTTTTGACCATTCCAACTTTCAAGGATGGCCAGATAAGATTGAGAGCGTGGTTTATCACTGGAAAAACGATAAACAACGCTTCATCAATGAAGTCAAACGCAAAAAAATTGATATTTTAGTCGGCAACATTCCCGCAACGGCGTATGAGACCTTTCGAGAGATTGCCAAAGAGTTGCCCAATGTGCAATTTATTCCCTCGCTTGATACTCAATTTGCCAACAAATCCAAAGAGAACGTAACCCGTTTTGCATGGAAATACGACATTCCTGTACCCAAAACCTATATCTTTTACGATAGAAACAAAGCCAATGAGTTTATTGAGACGACAAGCTATCCAAAGATTATCAAAAAAAGCTACGGTCCATCCAACTACGGAGGCTACTTTGTGCATAAAGTCGATTCCATTGCTGAAGCCAAAGATTTACTCGCCAAGAAAAAATACTATCCTATCTATATACAAGATTTTGTACCCATGGATGCCGATGTACGGGTGATGCTTATTGGTCATAAACCTGTGTGTGCCTTTTGGCGACGACCGCCTGAGGGAGCATGGCTGACTAATACCTCTCAAGGTGGTACGATGGATTATCAAAAAGTACCCAAAGAGCTGCTTGATTTAGCCGTCAAAGTCTCCAAATCTGCCAACGCTGAGTATTGGGCATGTGATATAGCCGTAGGTAAAGATGGCAAGTATAGAATATTAGAGTGTGCCACGGCATTTGCGGCGTTTCCTTATATTCGAGATTGGATAGGACAATATTTGATGCACAAATTTAGCAACGGTCTCTTCCCGCTTCCTCACATACCGATGTATAACTGGGAGGAGTTGGGTAAGATGGATAGCTCCATATTACGTACATTGCGATACATCACCTTTGGACGCTACAACCCTAGCTACGATGCGGAGTTTTTTATGAATCAAAAGCGTATCGATTCAGAGGGCGGGGAGTTTTATCTCCATCATCTTGATAAACTCTTTCCTATGCTTGTCACTACCGATAGAGAGTTTGAAGAGTGGCCAAGTCGCAAGTGGAATTTTCAAGACAACTACAAAGATACAATGAAAGTACCCATTACACTTGCCGATGCCGTAGCTTATGATGAAACCCAAGAGGTTGAGGATGAGGAGATTACTATCACAGAAGATAAAATCAACGCCATGTTGCTTGAAATCAAAGGAATTGGTAATAAAAAACTTGCAAAAATCAATGAAAAATTCTCCATGATAGAACTTATTGAAGATTTGGAAGATAAGTGCCAAGCCCTCGAAGAGAACTTCAGATGGTTTAACGACAAGACGGCAGAAAAACTCAATAAAAATTGGCAAAAGTTCAAAAGCCAACTTGAATAAGGGAAGATACCATAATTTTATAACCAACAGGAGATGAGGCTTTGACCTCCTCCAAGATACGAAGCAATACCGTCGCTTTCAAAAGAGAAAAAATATCTTGCCTGAGTCTCAATTTGCATCGCAGATGCTCAAAATCACTTGAATGTAATCTTCTATATGTTAAAATTCGCACAAAACTTACAAATGGGACATTAAAATGAAAAATCAATACCGTTCCTATCAAGAGAGCCTAGAGACGCTTTACAATCTACAAAAAAACTACCCCAATCTCATTGAAATCATCAAAATTGGTCAAACGTACGAAAAAAGAGACATTGTTTTAGCAAAAATGTCTCAAAATGTCTCCAAAGCCGATACCAAACCCGCCATGCTCTACACAGGAAGCATTCACGCTAGAGAGTGGATTGGCAATGAATTAGCCCTTGATTTTATGTTATTTGTCGCCAAAAATCAACACATTGACCCCGTACTTGAAAAATCTCTTGATGAGGCCACTATTTATATGGTGCCTTGTCTCAATCCTGATGGATACGAGTACTCAAGGAAGCACTTCTCTTTTTGGCGTAAAAACCGCCGCCCCAATCACGACGGCACTATTGGAGTTGATCTCAATCGCAACTTCTCTATAGGATTCAAAAAAGAGAGCAGTACTAGCTCCAATGTTTACGGCGGAGAGCATCCTTTTTCAGAAGCCGAAACCCAAGCTATCAAAGCCTTTGTTGATACTCATCCCAATATCACTATCGCCTTTGATTACCACTCGCAAGGCAACGTCTTTTTTCCCGCACACAAATTCAAACATGAAGCCGAAATTGATGGAACCGATATGAATGTTTTGTGTGCCAATATGAACGACGAGATACACAAAGTGACAGGACGACGATATGGCATTCATCGAGGCAAACCGCCCGCAGCACTTATTTCGGGAAGCGGGAGAGAGTACTACTACTCCAAAGGCATTATTGCAACCGTCGTAGAGGTGGGTACGAAAAATATTCCAGACTATATGAAAAGCATGAGTTCCTCTATCAAAGAGAATATCCCAGCTCTTAAAATGGTATTTTCAGAGGTCATTAACTATTCGCACAATGCACCCAAGCGAGTGGATAATTTCACAATTGATAACGTTACTTTCAACGGTGTCTCACTTGCGTGGGATTACGAGATTCGAGACGGCATTTATTTTGAAATCTATCGAAGCACACAAGACAAAGATGCGTGCAATGAGCGTACTTGTATCGCTATTGTAGGCGAAAAACATTATGAGGATTCCAATCTCAACTCTGCTACACCCTACTTTTATACCCTACGTGCAGTCAATAAAAAGAGCGGTTACAAATCCCCTTTTGCACCCGTCGTCAAAGTGCGTACGAGGTTGGAAAATGATGAGTTTTATAAGATTATCTTTGCTTCTAAGAGCGAAACGGGCTATTTGGGTGAGAATTCAAAAGAGCAAAATCGTTCCCATTTTGGTGAAAATTCACTCTTTGCGGGTATTAGCCATGCCAAAGGGATATGTTGTAGCGTGATTAGTTTTGGTTTGGATACTATTCCATCCAACCACGCCACCATCAAATCGGCTAAGCTCTATCTCTATCCTATGAATCGTGTGGGTGCTAAAATAGAAAAATACGGAGAGTGGAATGCCTCTATTTTGGATAGCGAAAGCTTTGGGGAGATTACAGATTACGATGAAGTAATTCACGCCAAAGTGACAGGCACGGTAGGAAATGCCATTGAATCACACAATCTCACCCAAGGGATTTGGAACGTTTGGCAGTTTTCCAAACATGAATGCCAACTGCTTCAAGCCCAAATTGCCAAAAAAAAGGTACATTTTCGCATCGATGGCCCCAAAACTTTGCCCGATGGAGAGGATTCGCAAATCATGCAATTTGATATGGGGTACGGTCGCTTTGGTGGAGGGATTCACTATCGTCCGATGCTTGATATTAAATACACCATTCAAGAGAGTCGTATTGCCCTAACGCCCAATCGAATGCTTAGCATATCCAAAGAGGGGATTGCAGAATCTCTTACGAGTGGTTTTGATGCCAATAGCGATAGGGTTTATGGCTATATGGAGTTCAATCTTGATGCTATGCCCCAGTATGAGACCCATATCATTACCTCGGCTATTTTGAAAATCAAAAACAAAAACAGCTTCAAAAAAAATCGAGATACACGCTACTATGTCGAGCTTATTGAGGTTGATAGTGTCACAAGTTATGATGATATTAGGCATCGTGATAAGATTGAGTATATCGGTTATGAGGTAGCCGAAAGTGATTTGACTCTCAAAAACGATAACTACTTTATATTTGATACGCTCTCCAAAATGACACTAAGCAATCTACACAAAGAGGGTAAAACGCTCAAACTTGCCATCAAAGCCACTTCGCCCGATAACAAAATAAAAGATAGAATACTCAAATGGGACAACCATGTAGAGCTTCAACTCAAATATATCAACCGAAGACGAAAACCTCTTGACCCCGTGCAAAATGTCAAAATTACCAAAGTCAATGGCTTAGTGAAGCTCACATGGGACGAAGTTGAACACAACGATTTAGTAGGCTATTATGTCGTACGCAACAGCTTTCATGTACCTAAAAACTTCTCCGATGGAGTGAAAATTTACGGAGGAAAAGATACCTATACCTACGACAATTTTGGCTCACTTGACAAAAGAAAGTACTACTCGGTATTTAGTTACGACAATGTGCCAAACTATTCGCTACCAACCTATATAGAGTACAATCCATTGGAGTTTTATTAAAGCAAGAAGAAGTCTAGGAAGTATGACAACGGTGACATATTCCGTAGAGATTGTTTTGAGTAGAGAGAAGTTTAAACGCATCTTGAGCTACCAACTCTTCAAAAAAATGTTGAATTTTGGCGGTGATTGGTTTATCTTCAATACTGCCGCATTTTTGACAAATGAAGTGAATATGGTCGTTTTTGATAAGTTCATATTTGGATTTGGCATTGGCGATGGGAACTTCGACTACCAAGCCCAGTTCTTTCATTGTTAATATATTTTTGTAAACCGTAGCCAACGAGATAGAGGAGTGATAGACAACAATCTCTTTGTAAATATCATCAATGCTCATATGCCCTGCTTTATCAATGGCTTTTATGATACTGACTCGTTGAAATGTACTTTTGAGTCCATGTGTCTTAAGTAGGCTTTCGTAATCTTTCATTGTTTCTCCCACTTTCCAATGCAAAGTTGTGTGCATTGGAAAAGCAATCTATCTTACAGATCTTTTTCGTGTTTAGCAAGATACTCCGCTACGCCCTCTGTTGAGGCTTTCATGCCCTCATCGCCTTTTTGCCAACCTGCAGCACATACTTCACCGTGTTCGTTGGTAAATTGCATTGCATCAACCATTCTAATCATCTCATCGATGTTTCTTCCTAGTGGCAAATCATTGATTACAGCGTGTCGAATAGTACCATCAGCATCAATCAAAAAGCTTCCTCTAAGGGCTACAGACTCACCAAAAAGCACATCGTAATCTCTTGAGATTTGTTTGTTCAAATCGGCTACAAGTGGATATTTGATTTTGCCAATCCCGCCTTTTTCTACAGGAGTCTCTCTCCATGCAAAGTGGCTAAATTGAGAATCAACCGAACAACCAATAACATTGACACCTCTTGATTCAAACTCTTCAATTCTGTGCGAAAAGGCAATAATTTCAGATGGGCATACAAAAGTAAAATCAAGTGGATAGAAGAAGAGCACCGCACCCTTTGAGCCTAAATTTTCATAAAGATTAAAATTCTCTACAATTGAACCGTTTGCCAATACGGCGGTTGCTGTAAAATCTGGAGCTTTTTTTGTCACTAACATTTTTATTCCTTAGTAATAATTTTTATTAACAAAGAGATTATAACCAATTTAAGATAAAATAACTCTTAATTTAAAGTGCAGTGAAAAAGTTTCCATCTCCAGAAGGAGTGAAGATAGGAGGTCAGTTGATAGGCAAGACTTTGGATTGCTCAATCTCGGGAGCTTTTTTGGGTATGGTTACGGTTAATACCCCATTGGTGTGTTTGACATCAATCTTTTGCGTATCAGAGTTTTTGGGTAGTTGTACGACACGTTTAAATTTGCCAAAGTAAATCTCTTCTTGAAACGATGTTCGATTGTTGGTTTTGATTTCTCGTTTTTTATTGCCCTCGACGGTAAGCAAATTATCCTTGACAATTGAGACATTAATATCGTTTTTATCAACTCCCGCCAACTCAAACTCTAAGAGATATTGATCGTTTTTGTCATAGAAGTTTGCTTTGGGGTAGAGTCCATGACGATAAGAAGAAGAGAAGTGCGAATTAAAAACAGTATTGATGTAGTGTTGCATGCGTCTAAACTCATCGTCAAAGTCGTTGCTATCGTAAGGTGAAGCATGAAGCAAACCGCCCGCTAATACAACTCCAGTCATCGTATTGAAAATTTTTTTCATAAGTGTACTCCTTTGTAAGGTTATGTTCAGTCTAAGCCTTTGCGACTCAAAAAAAATTTTAACCCATAAAGGTTAATTGTAGTTAAATCTCTTGTTAGGATTTAACGCTTCGGATATAGATTTCTATATTGGTATTGAGCGCTTCAAGCTCCTCGATGTACTCATCAATAGACTCAGTGACTTTGGCATACTCTTTGTTGCGAACATCTTGGACAAGTCTTTTGAGCAATGCAAACATATTGTTAGCACCCAAAATATCGCTCAATCCCAGCATATTATTGACAAGTTCTTTAAGCCTGTCGTATTGTTGGTTTTGGATAAGGGTTTTAAACTGCACGGCACTATTACCGTAGGCATCTTTGAACTCTTTGACAAGTTCAAGATAGACTTGGTAGTCGTGTTGAGTCTGCATGATACCTCGTGTAATGTCAAGTATCTGTTCACTTTGACTAAAGCGTACATAGGGAGAGCCTAGATTAACTTTGTCTAAAAAGAGGTTAAAAGCACTGTATATCGTTGCCAAACGGATGGGTTTGATGATATAGGCATTGATACCTGCTTTGAGAATTTCACTTTGGTTGTATTGTGTATTGATAATAGCAACAAGGGGTATTTTGTCGTAAGTGTGCGATGATCGTATCATTTTGGTCAAAAGATAGCCGTTTGTACACTCTTTTTCCATATTGAGGAGAATGAGATCAAAGTTGTGATAGTATTTGCCCAATTGTTCAAAAGCCTCTTGGTTATTGGATGCCAAAGCACAACGAATGCCACTGTTACCTATTGTCTCCATTAAGATGTTGAGTGTCATTTTATCGTCACTAATAATCAAAATAGAGCTTCGTGCAAACTCTTTGAAAAACTCAGGAGTTGCATCTTTGGTATCTATCATTGGTTTGGGGTATTGCTTGGGTAGAGTACTTGAACACTTGTCTCTCATCTTCTCCATGTAGATCATCTCATCTTCGTTGGAAACCACTTTGAGTTGGCTAAAGATGTCCAAAAATATCTTTTGCGCATAAGAGGGTGTTAGGGGTTTTGAGATGTAGCGTTCGATTTGCTCATCCACAACTTCGACGTAGTCACTGTTGAGCATTGAGTGTGTAATTATGAGTTTGAGTTCTTTGTGTTTTTGTATCTTTTTAATGAGTTCAAAGGTCTCATTGTAGAGCATACTGTGATCAATCAAAAGCAAATCAAAGCGATTGAGAACATCGTAATCATTTAAGCTGTAGTCGGCAACAGTGGAGACGTTTTTGGTAAAGTGTAAAAAGGATTTTTTAAGCGCCATGGCACTCTCTTCATCTTTGTCGATAATACCAATGTAGCGTTTTTCAAGCTCTTTAAGCGAGATGGAGTCAGTTGAGAGTGTATAGGATTGTTTGCGTTTATCATCAACACTCAGCGGAATGGTTATCGAGAAAGTGTTGCCTTTGCCGTAGCGTGATACAAACTCCAAATCTCCTTTCATGAGTCGAACCAACTCTTTGGTAATAAAGAGTCCTCTTTGGTTGTCGTTGTTGCTAAATGGGGTGAAGATAGCATCCTCTTGCTCTTTTTTTACCCCCGTACTAGTATCAACGATTTTAAACTCTATCAAAGCTGTATCGACTCGCACATGGTCAAATTTTGCGATTACCAATTTGATATAGCCCCTTGAAGTGTGCCTAAGGGAGTAATCCAAAATATTCATAAGCAATTCACTTAAGCGATTTCTATCTCCCATGATATAGCGAGGTACGTCGATATTGATATCGTAAATAAGCTCTACGGCTTTGCCTTTGAAGTTTTGAAAAACAAATGCAGTGATTTCATCCAAAAGTTTATTGAGATCAAAAGATTCGTGTTGCAACTTAAGTTTGCCCGATTTGGCTTTGAGAAAGTTGATGATTTGTTCGGTTGTGTCAATTAAGATTTTATCGGTTGCTTGAATGGATTGAAATTTTCTTTGAACGACTTCTTTGGTGTATTCTTGGATGGGTTCATTGATAATCTCATCTCTTGCACTAATCATACTAAGGGCAGTTTTCTCTATCTTGTAACCCAAATTGTTTAGGACTTCATCGTGTTTGTCAGAGAGCGAATCTTTGATTTTTTTAAGTTTTTTATACTCCGTTTCAAGTTCATTGTATTTTGTGGAAGAACGCACAATAAAGATAACACCAATTGTGCCAAACATCACAAATATAACCGCCAACCAAACAATATCGAATCCTGTGTTGTTTTTGATAACACGATAATTGGTTTTGAGTGTATGGTAATCTCTTTTGAGAACTTCATAAACCAATGGAATAGTTTTGGGATTGCTAAAATCTGTAAGAACAATCAGGAGTTCATTATCGTTTTTTTCAATGGTTGCTTTAAATTCAAAACGTTTGATTAGCTCTTGAATAAGGAGGTTTTGGTTGGCTTTGGCAAGTGCTACTGTTGCCTCACTGGGCGATGGGTGGCTGCTTAGTATGATGGAGTCACTCTGCTTGGCATAAGAAAATGCGATACAGAGCAATAAAACTATTAATATTCTCATAGGCAACCTCTCTTTGGAATCTATTATCTTTTACAATTATATCCAAATTAAGAAAAATTTACTACTTCTCTTCTTTAAATCTGAATTAAATGCAAAGGATTGATATGTTTTGAATTTTTGGTAGCTTGAAAGATGAGTTTACTAGAGACTCGCCCAATCACTTCGCCCGTGGATAGATGTTTGCCTACTCGAATGGTTGGGGCGATATGCGACAATCCTGCATAAATGGTATGAAGTTTTTGATCATGGGCTACGACGACGACATTTCCTAGCATTGAGTTGCTTCCCGAATAGACCACTTTGCCCGAAAGCACACTGCTTACTTTGGAGTCCCTATTGGGTGCTTTGAGCGTAATGGAGTCGTTAAAGATTTTGATTTTATAGATGGGGTCGATGTGCGTTCCGAAGCGTTTGACAACCCTAGCCCCTTGAATGGGCGAGAGGGTTTTTTGACCTTGATAGGCGGTGACATTGGTCATGTAGTAGGAGGATTGGTTGGAGCCTTTGTAGTCTTTGAACTGTTTGGTTTTGAGTGCGTTGCTTCTTGCTATCTCCTCGGCACGAGCCTTTTCTACCTCTTTGGTTTGGAGAATATTGAGCTTGGCAAGTGTCGAACGAAGTGAGCTTTGTTTATCGACGATGGATTGAAGTTTTTTGCGGTAAATTTCCTCATCTTGGGCGAGTTTGTTTAAGAGTACTTTTTTGTTTCGTTTCTCTTTTTTATACTCGTTGTGTTGTTTTTCGATTTTTGTCATGGTGGATTGGATATTTTTTCGCTTTTGAGTGATGTCGCTTTGTTTGGTTTGCCACTTTTCGATTTCGACTTTGAGCTCTTGAAGCTCTTTGATGTTTTGGACTTTGTAGTACTCATATATCTCTTTGTAGATAATCGATTTTTGAGTATTTTTTTTGACTTTTTGCATCGCAAAAATCACACCAAATTGATTGGAGAGCAGGGATAAAAAGCGCATATTTTTGAGCTTTATCTCCTTGTCGGTATCACGGTAGAGCTTGTTGTAGTCGTTGAGTTGGACTTTTGATTTTTGATAGAGTTCTTCGTTTTGGTTTTTCTCTTTGGAGAGTTTTTCGATACGTGCATCGTAGAGTTTGCTTTGATTTTTGGCTTTCTTGATGTTTTGGACGATCTGAGCAAGCTTTGCACTCGTGGCACTTTTGGTCTGTTCGACTTGACTTAATTGCTTTTTGGAGTCGTTGATTTTGGTATTGAGATTGGTTGCAAAGCTCAAACTTAGAGCCAACCATAGGCCAAAGAGTATCCTCAACGCTCATCCTTCATATTGGAAACAACCAAATAGACCGATGTGATAACGATAGCCAATGAGATACCCAGCATCTTGAAAAAATCACCAAACTCAAATATAAGTTCTCGATTGCGCATAAGTATCTCAATGCCACTACTACTAGCCCAGTTGTACTTAAGATAGACAAAAACAAGCGAGATAAAAATGGATGAAAAAAAGGCATCAGTAACGGCGATACGATACATCACGGCACTACGCAAAAAGAGCGGTGCGCCAAATATCTCCATGATATTCATTCTGTCTTTGTGCGTCAAGCTCCACACCTCCATCTGCTTAAATATCAAAAAGAAGCTTACGATACCTATAAACAAAATAAAAATCTTAAAGATAAATTTTAAAAAGACAAAGAGTTTGTAAGTAGAGTTGTGCGAGTTGTCAAAGGTTTCGACACTTTTGATTTTGTTGCTCTTTTCAAGATCGGCTTTGATAGTGCTAATATCATCCATGCTTAGATAGGTATCGAGTTTGGTGTTGTAAAAATGGGGCAAAATTTTAGAGAGTGAAGCTTTGCTAGAGTCTTTGAGTCCTTTGGAAATCTCATCGACAATGGAGTCTTTTTTGACCTCTTCTATGGTAGCAATATGCGAATTAAGCGATTGCAAATACTCAATATCGACTTTATCGTGGGCAACGATAAGCATAGAGTAGTTGTTTTTGAGTCCCTCTTCGTAGTTTTTGGTGGTTCGTTCAAAGACGAAATAGAACTCCAAACCAATCAAAACCGCCATGAGTGGCAAGATAAAGGTGATATGATTTTTAATGAATTTCATAGATACCCCTATTTTCGATGATGAGATGACGATAAGGAATGGAGAAAATATTGGGGATTTTGTGTGTGACAACCACTACGGTGGTATTAAGCTGTTCGCAGGTGTTTTCCATCAAATCCCAAATGACATTAGAGGAGTACTCATCGAGGTTTCCTGTGGGTTCATCGGCAAGGATTAAAAAAGGATTTTTGGATAAAGCTCGTGCTACTCCTACTCGTTGTTGTTCACCACCGCTTAGTTCTAAAGGGGTTTTGTAGATATGTTCGAGCAATTTGACATGGGTTAGTAACCTTTTGGCTTGTGTGTGTTGAATATCTTTGGAGTAACCTGCGATAATCAAAGGCAAAGCGACGTTTTTTTCGACACTCCACTCATTGATTAATTTGTAGTCTTGGAAGATAATGCCCAAATTTTGACGCAACTTTTGGAGGTTTTTATTGGATATTTCATTCATATCAAGTCCTCCCACATTGAGTTCACCGCTAAAAGGCTTAAGTTTGCCATAGAGTGCTTTGAGTAATGTCGATTTACCGCTTCCGCTAGGCCCTGTGATAAAAACAAAGTCACCTTTATTGATAGCAAACGAGGCATCTTTGATAATCTCACTTGATTCATCATGATAGGAGAGATTAAGGTAAGAGGCATTTATGACACTGGTGTTACTCATTTAAAAACTCCTGCAATTTTTGGTGTACACGATAGTTGGTGAGCGTTGCTACGGGCGGTGAGGGCATATAGCGTATCTCTTTGGGTGTCATTAAAATAAATTTATGTTCGGGTCTATCAAAACTTCCCATTGCCACACGTACCAACCACCCACCCCCAACGACGCTATAGATTCGCTCAAAGTGAATAAAATACTCCTCAAACATTTGACTTTCACTGGGGAGAGTATTTTTTAAACCATTATTGTACCCAATCGTATCAAAATCAAACTTGAAATCTCGTCTATCTTGTGGAGAGTTTTCGTGCGATACCACCCAAACATCGTAAATATCTTTGGCTTGTCGTCGCCATCTAGCTTCGTATTTGCTCACTACTTCTAGGTCTCTGTTTTTGTGTACCTTTACTTCAATCTTTGGATAAGCAAAAAAGGTTTGCAAGGCATACCAAAAGTAGTTGTCACTATCGGTTCGTAGCTCCAAAGTCCCTCCGATTTTGAGCGTACGCATCGATTGGGTCAAAAAATTAGGACCAATAACCCTGCGATGGGGTTTTTTATCCCACGGTACAGGAAAATGGACGTAAATCTCCTCTAAACTATTGGAAGCAAACATCTCCAATAGAAGCCTTGCATCATAATTGACCACCCAAATATTAGTAAGGTTTTGCAATCCTATTTGTTTGAGAAGTTGCTGGGCTGAGGGGGTGTGTATCTCAATGCCGATGTAGAGTTTATCGGGGTTTTGGGTGGCTTGATACAAGATATGTTTACCGCTTCCAAAGCCTACTTCGAGTGAAACTTTTTGGTTTCCAAACTCAATATTTTCAAAATCTTTGATGCTTTTTTGATACATTGAAGCCAAAGGTGCTTGGGTTTTGTATGAAACGATATTGGCACTTAAAATTTCAAGCTTAAGTATATCGGCAAGGGCGGCAATACTCTTTTTGAGCAAATCAACTTTGAGCGGACGGGTAACTTTGTCGTATTTCAAGAGGTAGTTTCCATCGCTATCGATTTTGAGATGGAGCAAAAACTCCACCCCCTCATAGCATATACCCCAAAGCTCCTCATGCTCATCGGTAGCACGAAAAGTAATAAAATCATTAAATTCTTGATGATGGCTTAAAATCTCTCTATTAAACGGTTTGCTTTTGATATGTGGCATTGCGATATTCTCTTTGTTTTATTGGCATATATTATAACCTATTGTGATTGAGAGTTAGATAGAGGGTGTATCTATAAATCTCTCTTTGAGAGACTCTATGGTCTTTTGATAAGAGTCAAATTTAGCTTCCAATAGTCTCTCCATATCCTCAAAAAGCGGTGCTACTACTTCAATTTTTTTACCCGTTCGTGGATGAATGAGATAGAGCAAATAGGCATGAAGTTGCACTCTGTACGATGCATTTTGGCTTTGGTATCCGTAGAGCGTATCGCCTACAATATGCCGTCCCAAATGCGAAAGATGCACTCGTATTTGGTGGGTTCGTCCTGTGTAGAGCTTGGCAACGATAAGTTCCAAATGATCTTTGCCCTCAAGGAGTTTGACAAAAGCACTCTTTGCCTCTTTGCCGTGGCTATTGATGCTCATCTTTAGACGATTATTGGGGTTTCTTCCGATGGGTTGTTTGACGATAGTGTCTTCTTTGAGAGGATAGTCAATCACTGCCAAATAGTATCGACCCATGCTTTTATCTTGGAGTTGTTGGCTTAATTTTTGATGGGCTTCGTTGTTTTTGGCTACTACCAACGCCCCTGTCGTCTCTTTGTCGATACGATGTACAATCCCATGACGCTCCTCACCGCTAAGAGTAGAGAGCGAAATACCTCTAGCTATAAGCCAATCTACCAATGTAGGCTCTTTGACGCTAGGGGCGGGGTGGACGACGAGATGGGCGGGTTTGTTGAGGATTAAAATATCTTCATCTTCGTAGAGAATAGCTACATCAAAATCAACCGCTTGGGGTGCTGAGATGATTGCCTCTTTGAAGCTATAGGCTACGATTTGCCCCTCTAGTACTTTGAAACTCGGCTTTGTTACGGCTCTATTATTTACACTCACAAGAGCCTCTTTGATAAGTTTTTCGATTTGATTACGGCTTTGATTGAGATGTTGGGTTAAAATCTTATCGAGTCGTCCTGTTTCTTGGGCTACAAAACTCTCCATATCCTAACGTATCTGCCCATCGCCGTAGATTTTGTATTTATAGGTCGTAAGCCCCTCAACGCCCATAGGTCCTCGTGCGTGGAGTTTGTTGGTACTAATTCCCACCTCAGCACCAAACCCAAAAACGCCTCCATCGGTAAACCGTGTCGAAGCGTTGATATAGACCGCAGCAGCATCAACGGCGTTTAAAAACCGCTCACCTGTTGCAATGTTTTGGGTAATAATCGCCTCCGAGTGTCCCGAACCGTACTCAATGATATGGCTAATAGCCCCCTCGACTCCCTCAACCACACGAATATTAAGAATATTGGCAAGATACTCCGTATGAAACGCCTCATCATTGGCGTGGGCTACTTCAATAATGCTTTGGGTGGTATCGCACCCTTTGAGCTGGGTATGATAGGCATCAAAAGCACTTTTGAGACGGGGCAAAATCTCTTGAGCAATGGCACTATCGACAAGCAAAGTCTCCATAGCGTTACAGACTCCAGGGCGTTGGCATTTGGCATTGATAGCAATAGTAATGGCTTGGTCTTGATTGGCATCTTTGTCGATGTAGGTGTGACACTGTCCTTTGTCGTGTTTGACTACAGGGACAGTTGCGTTTTGACTCACATAATCAATCAATCCTTGCCCTCCTCGTGGGACGATAAGATCAACATACCTATCTTGTTTAATAAGCCACGCAACTCCCTCGCGAGAAGCATCGGGCAATAAAGCGATAATCTCTCTGGGTAAGCCATTTTTTTGGAGTACATCTTGTAAGATTTGGGCAATAATTCTATTGGAGTTATCCGCCTCTTTTCCGCCTTTGAGTACGCACACATTGGAGCTTTTGAAACAAAGTCCTGCCGTATCACTCGTGACATTGGGGCGAGATTCATAAATAATCCCAACGACCCCGATAGGAATGGTAACTTTTTCGATTTTTAGCCCATTTTCATTCACCCACCCCTCAAGTACACGCCCGATAGGGTCTTTGAGTGCGGCTATCTCTTCAAGGGCTATCGCCATGGCTTCAATGCGACTCTCATTGAGCAACAATCTATCTTTTAGAGCATCTGAAAGTCCACTGGTATGGGCATTTTCCATATCAAGTGCGTTGTGTTCGATGATGGTTTGACTACTGCTACGCAACGCTTGCGCCATCTCCAAAAGCATTTGATTTTTTTTGGCACCGCTTAGGGCGTTGAGTACCCTGGTTGAAGATTTGGCTTTTTGCAAAAACTCTTGCATCTATTCTCCTGTCTTATAAATTCTTTATTAAATTTTGATGAATTGTAGCTTATTTTTGGTTAATAGTTGGTTTTTATTGCTTTCAAAATATTTCCATTTGCCGACTCTATTTGCAATTCGAGACTTAAGCACACAATGACGAAAAAATATTTAATTTACAATCCAAACTATGCTATAATCAACCCCAAAAAGCAAAACAATAAAAAAAGAGCAAAACCATGAAAAAAATCCCCTACGG